>JAJYMU010000276.1 GCA_021786655.1 Bacteroidota bacterium | reverse complement strand
TGGGAGTTGTGAAATTAGAAAGAGGAGCGGCAAATCTTGCCGCTCCAAAATTTAGACTAACTTTTCCAGCGCTTCTTTAATTCTCTTCAATCCTTCTTCTAAATTTTCCATTGAAGTTGAGTATGATAATCTTAAATGTCCTTCTGCGCCGAATCCACTGCCGGGTACGGTCGCAACTTTTGCTTCGTGAAGAAGATACATTGCCAGATCGAATGAATGCTCGATTCTAAAAACAGAAGTCGATTTGCCGAAATAACTTTCAACATTTGGGAAAAGATAAAACGCGCCCTTCGGCTTGAAGCATTTAATTCCTTTTATAGAACAAAGTTGTTCGTAAACAAAGTTTCTTCTCCGCTCAAATTCATTTCTCATCGTTGGAATAAAATCTTGCGGGCCATTTAATGCCTCAAGAGCCGCGGCTTGCGATATCGATGACGCGTTCGAAGTACTGTGGCTCTGAATTTTGTTCATTGCTTTTATAAATTCTTCCTGTCCCGCCGCGTAACCAATTCTCCATCCCGTCATTGCGTACGATTTTGAAAATCCGTTTACGACAATTGTTCTTCTCTTGATCTCTTCGTCAAGCGCGGCAAAACTTACAAACTTGTTGTTGTCGTAAATCAAGTTTTCATAGATCTCGTCGCTCAATACAAATAATTTTTTCTCTTTAACTATCGCGGCAATCGCTTCCAATTCTTTTTTGTTGTAACACGCGCCGGTCGGATTTGTGGGGTATGACATGATCAGCAATTTGGTTGAAGGAGTTATGGCGTTCAGCAACTGATCCGGCGTCATGTTGAAGTCGGTTTCCTCCGTTGTAGGAATCACAACAGACTTGCCGTGCGCAAGCGTTACCATTTCGGGATATGAAACATAATACGGCGATGTGAAAATTACTTCGTCGCCGTCATGAACAAGCGACTGAACCGCATTATACAGACTCTGCTTGGCGCCAGTTGAAACTATAATTTCATTAGGAGAATAATCCAGTCCGTTTTCGTTCTTCAGTTTTTTTGCAATTGCCTCGCGGAGATCATACCTGCCCTGGTTAACAGTGTACTTTGTTTCGTTGTTGTCAATTGCTCGCTTCGCTGCATCCTTCACGTTTTGCGGCGTAGGGAAATCCGGCTCGCCAACAGAGAGATCTATTAAATCTTCACCGTTAGCAAGCATCTCTTTTGCTTGAGCGGCAATTCTCATTGTCGGCGATACGCCGATTTTATTTACACGTTTGGAAAAAGGCATCTATTACTCAATTTTTTTATTTGGTGAACAATTAGATAATACATAATAAGTATTTATTTCGCATTAAGACTTTGCGAATATAGTATTTGAGAATAAGAATATAAAGAAAGTGAAATCTTGCGCGACCCAACAAAACGGTTGCTCTATTTTGGGGTCAATTGCGCCGAGAAAAAATCATTCCGCAATGAACTCGCTAAACTGGGGTTGATCGAAAGATCGGCTGTTCTATTTTAGTTACATCTAGCATTTATTTTATGTATTTTTTTACGGGTAGGTAAAGTTAGGGTTGGCTATGATAACCGTTCACTTCCACTTTCTATATTTCTGCACTAAGAAATTCCGTCACTAAAAAATATATTTTATTCCTTTATCGATCTTGTAGAGTTAATAATCGTAGTCTTTTTCAGAAATTGACAAGTATTGCAATGATTTTTGAAGTTGACAAAATGCCGGTCCTTTGGCATCACTTATCAAAAGAAATAGAATACTATTTATTATTTATGACAGGGGAGCGCCGTGAGTGCAAAAATTAAATCAACCAATGGTTCAGACTCATCCGACAAGTCAGACCCGTCTGACAAGTCTGAAATACTTCTCGTAGAAGACAGTCCGACTCAGCTTGAAGAGCTGAAGCACTTAATAGAAATGCACGGGTATAAAGTAATTACTGCTCTAAACGGCAGCAGAGCTCTTGAGACCGCTCGCAACACGCACCCGGCAATTATTATCAGCGATATTGTAATGCCTGAAATGAACGGTTATGAGCTATGCAAAGCAATTCGGTCCGATGAGACCATAAGAGATACACCAATAGTTTTGCTTACATCTTTATCCAGTCCTGCAGATGTAATTGAGGCGTTAAAATGCGGCGCCGATAACTTTATCAAAAAACCTTACGATGAGCGGCTCTTACTTCTCCGGATTGATAATATTCTAACGAATAGAAAACTGCGCTCAAACGGCAAAGTTAAAGTTGGCGTTGAACTTTATCTTGGAGGAAGCAGACATTTCATCACGGCAGAAAAGCAGCAAATTTTAGATTTATTGATCTCTACCTATGAACAAGCGGTTGATTTATGTGCCAACCTTCAAATACGCGAACAACAGCTTAACCGGGCTAATTCAATTCTCCGCGGAATTTATCATATAGCTAAAGGATTGAATAGCGCAATGACCCAGCAGGAAGTTATAGACCATGTACTGGATAGAGCATTGGAATTACCGGATGTACGTGCCGGTTGGTTTTCAATTCTTGCGGGAAGCCATAACGATGCAAAAGATGATTCTCGTTTTAAACTTGTTGGCTCTCGTGGTTTGCCGCCTGCTCTTCAATCTCCTATGGCACTCGAAGGCGATTGCCTATGCCGGAGTAAAGTTCTTGCGGGTGAAATTGATAAGTCGATAAATATTCTGGATTGTGAGCGTCTAAAAAAAGCGAAAGGAGAAACCTACGGATTGCATTCACATGTTACAATTCCCCTGAGAAGCGCTAACAATGTGATGGGCATTTTGAATTTAGTGGGGACAGAAAAATTATTGTTCAGCGACGACGATTTAGCCGTGCTTAACGGAATTGGCAACCAGATCGGCGCGGCTTTGGATCGATGCCAATTGCATGAGCATTTGGAAGAACTGGTAAAAGAAAGAACAGCAGCTTTAACAGTTGAAATTGAAGAAAGAAAAGAAATTGAAAAGTCTTTGCGTGAAAGCGAAACCCGTTACAGAGCGCTGGCAGATTCTGCTGAAGATGCAATTTTTATATTCAACCGCAATTTAGCTCTTGAGTATATAAATATATGTGGCGCAAAAGGATTTAATGTTCGCCCGGAAGAACTCATCGGTAAAAACCTCACCGAAGTATTCCCACCATCAATAGCGGAAGAACGGAGGAAGGATATACAAGAAGTTTTCTCAAGCGGCAATTCATTGAATATTGAGTATAAAGTAACTTTTCCGGGGACCGGTGAAATATGGATTAACGTAACACTCGCTCCACTTAAAGATGAATCGGAAAGAGTAAGGGCGGTGTTAGGCATCTCACGCGATATAACTCTTCGCAAACGAAACGAAGAGACAATTCGGCAAAACGAACTGCGCTTGAGAACGTTTATTGACAACGCTCCGGATGTGATTTATAGTCTTGGCGTTGATGGAACTATTACCTCTTTGAATCCGGCTTTTGAAAAACTTACGGGATGGAAATCTGATGAATGGTTGGAAAAACAATTTATACCGCTTATTCATCCGGACGATGTACAAAAAGTGAAAGAATTATTTAATGAATTGCTGCAAGGTAAATGTCCTCCGCCTCATGAACTAAGGATTCGTTCTAAAAAGGGAGATTACCTAATCGGCGACTTTAGAAGCATTCCGCAAATTGAAAATGGAAATGTAAATGGAATATTTGGAATTGCGCGAGATATCACCGAGCGTAAACGCGCAGAAGATGCCCTTCGTGAAAGTGAAGATAAATTCCGTAGCCTTGTGGAAAACATTAGCGATGTGTTCTATATTTCAAATCAACAAGGCAAGTTTCTTTATTGTAGTCCAAACTTTTTTACTATTTCCGGCTATTCACCACAAGATATCTACGGAAATTCTTTTATCCGCGTTGTAGCTCCTATTGATCGACGCCAAGTTGTTGATTATTATCTTGAACAAACTGCAAAGGGTTCACTCGATTCGAAGATAGAATTTAGGTTTATTCAAAAAGATAGAAGCATTATTTGGGTTGAACAAAATACCCGCATAGTTCGTGATTCTAACGGAAAGATCGTTCAGTTTAGAAACGTTGCACGCAATATCACCGAGCGCAAGCGGACAGAAGAAGCGCTAATGGAAAGCGAAGAGCGCTTCCGGTCATTATACCTTAATGCAATAGTCGGTATATATAGAACTACGCCGGATGGTAAAATTCTTATGGCTAATCCCGCTCTTGTTAGTATGCTTGGGTATACTTCTTTCGAGGAACTCAAAAAAATAAATTTGACGCAGGAAGGATTTAATCAATCCTATCCCCGAGAACTGTTTATAGAGCCAATAGAAAAATATGGCGAAATTAGAGAGATGGAATCTCTTTGGAAACGAAAAGATGGAAAAGAAATTTGGGTTAGCGAGAGCGCACGCGCTATTCGTAATTCCAACGGAGAAACTTTGTACTATGACGGGGCTATTATAAATATTACCGAACGTAAAGAGGCAGAGAAACAAATACAAATGCTTGCTCACATGGTTAAAAGTGTTAATCAATGTGTCAGCATTACCGACATGGAAGACAAAATTATTTTTGTCAATGAAGCGTTTCTAAGAACTTATGGTTATGAAGAACATGAGCTGATAGGAAAGCACATCGGTATTATTCGTTCACCAAATAATCCGACGGAAATTGTGGAAAGGATTCTGCCTGCAACTCTTTCAGGAAACTGGAAAGGCGAGCTGTTGAATCTTAGAAAAGATAGAAGTGAATTCCCAATTTACCTTACTACCCTAGTTATTAAAGATACAGACGGAAAACCTATCGGACTCTGTGGTGTAGCGACCGACATAACGGAACGTAAACGGGCTGAGGAAGCGCTGAAGCGATCGGAAGAAAAGTATCGCACTATCTTTGAGAACGCCATCGTTGGCATATATCAAACTACAATTGACGGCAGATTTTTGTCGGCAAATCCAACGCTTGCAAGGATATTCGGTTATGTGTTGCCGGAAGAGTTAATAGAGGATGTCTCCGATCTAAACCGCGGGTTTTATATTGAACCCGGACGCAGGAAGGAGTTTACCCGCTTAATACAGGAACAAGGTGTGGTAACCGACTTTGAATCACGGGTATATCGCAAAGACGGCAGCATTATTTGGGTTTCTGAAACGGCGCGCGGAATACGTAATGCTAATAATCAATTGATTGGTTTTGAAGGCGTTACAATAGATATTTCAGATCGCAAGCAAGCGGAAGAAGCGCTGCGCAAAAGCGAAGAACAACTTGAATTGTTCTTTACTCAGTCTCTTGCAGGTTTTTTCTTTATGATGCTCGATGAACCAGTCGATTGGAACAAAGCAGAGGATAAAGAAAAAACTCTCGATCATATAATAGCCCACCAACGAATTACAAGAGTAAACGATGCGATGCTTGCACAGTACGGGGCAACACGGGAAAAGTTCATCGGACTTACACTGGCAGATTTTTTTGCCCACGATATTGAGCATGGCAGACAAGTCCTACGGCAATTATTCGATACCGGTCATTTACATGTCGAGACAGACGAACGACGGTTCGACGGAACCCGAATGTGGGTGGAGGGGAATTATATATGTTTATATGATGCCAACGGATGTATTACAGGTCAGTTTGGCGTACAAAGAGATATTACCGAGCGCAAGCATGCCGAGAAAGAATTGATAGAAGCAAAAGAAAAAGCTGAAGAATCCGATAAGTTAAAATCGGAATTTCTTGCGCAGATTTCTCACGAAATTAGAACGCCGCTTAACGTAATAGCAAGTAACGTTGAATTCTTGAATGAGGAATTGACAAACAAAATTGATCTGGAGTATCTAGATTGTTTCAACGGAATTAATTTATCGGCAGAAAGAATTATCAGAACCGTTGATCTTGTCCTCAACATGTCGGAATTACAGATCAGCGGCTATAAACCGGTTTTCAAAAAAGTCGATCTTCATTCTGATGTCTTAAGAAAATTATTATTCGAATTTCAACGTGCGGCAGCGCAAAAGAATCTGGATCTGATCTATAATTGTCAACTAGATGAAACTAAAGTCCTACTTGACGAATACAGTATAACTCAAGTCTTTGCCAACTTGATTGATAACGCCGTCAAATACACGAAGAAAGGCAAAGTGGAAATTCTCCTCACAAAAGATCACCAGAATCGTAAAATTATTGAGGTCAAAGATACCGGCATTGGTATGAGCGAAGATTTTCTTCAACGTATGTTTCGCCCGTTTGTTCAGGAGGAACACGGTTATTCAAGAGCTTTCGACGGCAACGGACTCGGCTTGGCTCTTGTAAAAAGATATTGTGAAATTAATAACGCAGACATTGAAGTTGAAAGCAAAAAAAATCACGGCTCAACTTTTAGAGTTATATTTAGAAAGTAGATCAAGAGTATGAACAGGATCATGATCTTGAGCAACAACGAAAGGAGATTGTTATGAAAAAAATGCTGATAGTGGAGGATGACGATTTGACACAGAACGTCTTGTCAAAAATATTTAGAAGCGATTTTCAAATCGACATTTGCGAATCCGCCGAAGAGTTCTACCAATCATATTCATCTAACCGGTATGATATTATTATTATGGATATTTCACTGAGGGGAAGTAAACACGGACTCGAGTTGACCAAAGAAATCAAAGCTTCGGTAGATCACGGCAGCACTCCAATTCTTTGTTTGACGGCACATGCATTGGTGAAGGATAAAAAGAACGCAATCGAATCCGGAATAGATGCCTTCATAACTAAGCCGGTATCTAATAACATACTTAAAGAGACCGTTGCCTCTCTCTTGAAACAAAGATCAGTACGGAAAGATATCGATCAATAAAACCGGCGCCAGCCGATCGCGTGCCGGAAACACTTTCTCATTTTTTTAATACGTAGTAATCTTCTAAGCCATCTCTATTTTTTAAGTTATAAATGTTTTATGATTTTATTAAATTGCAATAAGCGGCGGATCAATGAGAAACAATTTTCGGACATAATTTTCTGCAGTCTGTTGCTCCTAAAGGAATGTATCTAAAATGAATTATTACACACCCTCTTCATTGGGGGGCTGAACACAATTTAAAAAGTGCCATGAAAGCAAAACTTATCATTATTGTTACTGCCTCTATTCTGATAGTAACTATAATTCTTCTATTCTATCTCCAAAAATCGAATGAAAAAGAGATCGTCAATAGATTTCGGGCACAGCAGCTTGTTGCTTCACGCCAACTTGCAAGGGAAATTGAATCTTACTTAAAAGAGAGAGCGAAAGGAATTAGCCACCTCTCGTTATTCTCATCGCTTCAAAATCGGGATGTAAAAAAAGCAGCGGAAGAAATAGAAACGTTCTTTAGTTACGTAAAGAAAAATCATATTAAAGGTATCAGCGTTTATGATGGAACGGGAACTATAGTCTATTCGACCGGTGAAAATACAGTTGGACGCAGTTGTGAACAATTAGATTTTTTCCGATGGGCAACAAAAAGAGAGAATAAAGAAAAACAATTTATTTCACCGCTTATCCGAAAAACAGATGATACAACCGCAGCGCCGCATTACTACGGCGCTCTCATTGCAGCGCCTATTTATAATGACGGGAAAGATCCGCAGTATCCTAAACCTACGCATAAATTTGTAGGCATTATTACTGCTACGATAAATTTAGAGGAGCTTCTTACCGAATTTCTGCCGCTTGTTAGTTCATTCGCCGGTAAAGAACACGTTTGGATTTTAGACAGCAACGGAAACGTGCTGTTTCAGTCGGCACATGCGGAAATGGTTATGAAGAGTATCCGTCAACCGGACGAGACGTGCATGCAATGTCATATCTCTACTAAACACTATGGAACAATTCTTAGCGAAAGGCAGGGAACAACAGAATATGAACTTAAGGAGATGCCGAAGAAACTTGCGAGTTTTTCTACAATCCAGCTTATGAATATTTCATGGAAAATTGTCCTGAGCATTTCTTTTGAAGAAGTTTCCGGTTTCGTTAATAATAATTTGTATCTAACATTTATCCTTATCGGTATAATTACCGTTACACTTATTGGCGGCTCATTGTTCATCTTTCGCAGTTACCGCTTAAAAGCACACGCTGAAGCGGAGACGAAACAACTGCGTCAGAAACGTGCGCTTGAAGAGAAGATTGTAGAATCAGAGGAACGATACCGTACGCTGTCTGAATCTGCAATTACGGGAGTGTATTTGATACAAGACCGCCTTTTCCGATACGTGAACCCTGTTCTTGCAAGCGTGTTCGGTTATGATGTGGATGAAATTATGGATAAGCTTGGACCTCTTGATTTGACTGCACCTGAAGACCGCGATGTTGTTGCCGAAAATATTCGGAAGCGGGTGGAAGGTATTGCTGAACATATCCGCTATTCATTCAAGGGGCTTTGCAAGGACGGGCGGCGCATCGATGTAGAAGTTTACGGGGCGCGGATCGATTACAAGGGCAAACCGGCTGTTCTAGGAACTCTTCTTGATATCACAGAACGCAAACGCGCCGAATATGAAATTATTTCTCAAAAAAATAAATTTGCACAATTGTTCGAAAACTCCCCCATCGCAATTGCTTTGTTGGATGATCAAGATAAAATTGTTCATATCAACGAGTCATTTTCTGTGCTGTTCGGTTATTTTCTGGAAGAAATTAAAGGACTGCCGTTAAATGACGTAATAGTTCCGCCTGAATTAAAAGAAGAAGCTGAGAGCTATTCGGATCAAACACGAGCCGGCAACCAGATTAATAAAGAAAGCTACCGTAAGAAAAAGGATGGTACACTTGTTTATGTTCAAATTATTGGAATACCTGTAACAGTGAATGACAAAACGACTGGTATTTACGGTATGTATGTGGATCTGACTCAACGAAAAGATGCCGAAGAAAAAATGAAATCAGCTAAAGAACTGGCAGTGCAGTCCGATAAATTGAAGTCGGAATTTCTTGCTCAAATGTCGCACGAAATTAGAACGCCTTTGAACGCGATAATTGGAAATGTTGATTACCTTGATAGTTCAATAGGTGAAAAAATGGACCCCCCCACGCGTGGCTGCTTCGACTCAATTAGGTTAGCTTCGAAAAGAATAATTAGGACAATCGATTTAATTCTCGATGTCTCGGAATTGCAAACCGGTGTATTTAAACCTTCACTAAAAGAAATAGATATTAATTCTAAAGTCCTAAATAAACTATTTAATGAATTCCGACCGGCTGCCGTTAATAAAGGTTTAGATTTGATATTTAAATGTGAAACAAAAGAATCAAAAGTCATTGCAGATGAATATAGCATTACACAAATTTTTGCAAACCTAATTGATAATGCTGTCAAGTACACAAAAAAGGGAAAGGTAGAAATACTTCTTACAAAGAATGAAGGGGGCGATATTATAGTAGAAGTTAGAGATACGGGTATTGGTATGAACAAGGATTTTCTTCCACACATATTTGAACCGTTTGTTCAGGAGGAGAAGGGTTATACAAGAACCTTCGACGGCAACGGTCTCGGTCTATCTCTTGTAAAGGGATACTGTGATATAATCAATGCAAGTATTGAGATTGAGAGCGAGAAAAATGCCGGATCAACTTTTAGAGTGATATTTAGGAGTTAGAGCAAGAGCAAGGGCAACATTTTAGTAGAATGTTCCTTGCTCATAATCAATCGCTTTTGTTTGAGCAAGAGCATGAGCAAGAGTTTATCATCTGTACTTTTGGCGGGCATGAGCATGATCAAGGGCAAGAGAAATAATAATTTAGAAGCCCCTTTATCAATAAGTGACTGAAGAGAATTAATTTTCTAATAAAAGATAGCTTTCAAATTTTATTTTTATTAGGAGTTAACGTAAATGAAAGCAACAATCGGGCAGAAGATAGCTTTTCCTTTTTCTCTAATGTTCATTTTATTTGTCGGAATAACTGTCATTACCTATCAAGGTCTTGAAAAGATTACAGCCGACCTTGATAAAATGGAAATTGAAACCGTGAAGCGTGATATCGGGGGAAAACTTAGGTTCAATATTACACAGCTGTTGATGTCGGCTAACGACTATATTATAACACAAAAGCAATATTATCGTCACGAATTTGAGCGGTTGGATTCAGTTGTTGATAATACCTATAATGAATTCAGCAGGCTGTCACTTACCGATGAAGAACAACGGCTTATTAAACTCACTAAACAAGACCTTGATTCTATTCGTGCATACTCTGCACAGATCTTTTCGATATCGAATTCCCGCCAGTCACCTATGGCGTGGAAATTAATGGAGACAGTAGACCACCGCTTTGGCAAAGAAGTTAACCTGAATGCCTCACGTATTTTTGACGGTATCTCGAAGAGAGTTGAAGAATATCGCCATCAGGCTGCTACAGTTAAAGAAAATACTACGAACTCGATCTTTGGTGTAACTTTCTTAAGCATTTTTATCAGTCTCGTTGTTTCCTTTCTCGCCGTACGCAGAATTTCTAAACCGATTGTTGCGGTTGCCAAAGTTGCAAAAAGCTTGGCTAACGGCAATTACTCGAACCGCGCTATAGTAAAAGCACACGATGAAATTGCGCTCTTAGCTAAATCATTTAACGAAATGGCTGATTCAATTCAGCTGTCTCAAAGAGCTCTTGAGGAAAGTAAACGATTAACCGAAGCTATTGTTGAGACTGTTCAAATTGGTCTATTAGTGTTTGATGCTAAAGGAAAGATTC
The DNA here is from genome assembly GCA_021786655.1 of Bacteroidota bacterium. Taxonomy (GTDB): domain Bacteria; phylum Bacteroidota; class Ignavibacteria; order Ignavibacteriales; family Melioribacteraceae; genus Fen-1258. The sequence goes on along the minus strand of JAJYMU010000276.1, from coordinate 2,462 downwards.
TTAAGGTGAACAATAGTTTCTGCGATATCTTTGAACTAAATCGCTATGATATAATTGGACAAAGCATTGAACCGTTGTTTGAAAAGTTAAAAGCACCGGTAGAATGTCGCAGCCATATTGTTACACGCAATCCTGTGAGCGAAATAGAATGCAACTATTCAGATCCTGTAAAAGGGTTAAGAATAATGAACCTAACGCTCTTCCCTATAAGACTCGCCGACGAGGGTCTCCTTATCATTGAGGATATTACTAAACGTAAACGCGCGGAAGAAGAACTTCTCAAAATTGGTACAGCTATTGAGCAAACGGCGGATTGTGTTGTCATTACCGATAGAGATGGAATTATACAATATGTTAATCGGGCTTTTACGAAAATTACCGGATATCCCAGAGAAGAAGCGCTTGGAAAAACGCCAAGGATTTTGAAATCCGGGCTTCACTCCCCAGAGTTCTTTAAGTCATTCTGGAACACTATTCTATCCGGCAATGCCTTTACAGAAACGTTTATAAATAAAAGAAAAGATGGTGAGCTTATCTACGAGCTTAAAACAATTACCCCAATTAAAAACCAACAAGGGAATATCACTCATTTTGTCTCCACCGCTAAAGAGATCACCGAGCAGCGCCGTGCTGAAGAAGCTCTTTTAGAAAGCGAAAAAAGATATCGTTATATGTTTGCAAAAAGTCCTCAGCCGATGTGGATATATGATCTGGAAACCCTTAAATATCTCGAAGTTAATGAAGCCGCAATCAATCATTATGGTTTTTCAAGAGAAGAGTTCTTTTCGATGACTTTAAAAGATATCAGACCACCTGAAGACATTCCCGCTTTGATGAGAGACATTGGGTTAACTGAAAAAGAATATAATCCTGCCGGAGAATGGAGGCATATTAAGAAAAACGGGGAAATAATTTTCGTCGAAATAATCTCCCATTCTGTTACTTATAATGGACGTCCGGCGCGGCATGTTCTCATTAAAGATATCACGGAACGTAAAAGAGCAGAGGAACAACTGGTTAGAGCAAAAGAACAAGCGGAACAATCCGACAAATTGAAATCCGAGTTTCTTGCGCAAATGTCACACGAAATTAGAACTCCTATAAACGTAATGGCAGGGAATGTAGATTATCTTAAATATTTGTATGGTGAAAGAATGGATTCAGATGTTAACGAATGTTTTGATGGAATTGATTTGGCTTCGAAAAGAATAGTTAGGACAATTGATTTAATTCTTAACGTAGCCGAATTAAAAACCAGCGGTTATAAACCCTACCTCAAACAAGTTGATCTTAATTTTGAAGTGCTTAATAGATTGTACCAAGAGCATCAACTCTCAGCCAAACAGAAAGGACTAGAGCTAATTTACAAATGCGAGCTAAAGGAGACAAAAATTTTAGCGGATGAATACAGCGTTACCCAGATCTTTGCCAACTTGATAGATAATGCCATTAAGTACACAAAAAAAGGTAAAGTGGAAATACGTTTAGGAAGGGATAACAAAGAGCAGACAATGGTTGAGATAAAAGATAGTGGAATAGGAATGAGTAAAGAATTTCTTTCAAGAATGTTTGAACCATTTATCCAAGAAGATCATGGATTTAGCAGAAACTATGACGGCACCGGTCTTGGCTTGGCGCTAACTAAAAAATATTGCGAGATAAACAATGCGAGCATAGAGGTCGAGAGCGAGAAAAATGCCGGATCGACTTTTAGAGTTATTTTTAAACAAAAATAAGCAGGGTGCTGCTATTAGGAAAATTTATGAAAATAAGAACCAAAATGATTTTAACATTTTCTTTCTTTGTTATTTCACTTTTGTTTTTGGGAATTTTAATAGAGAGAATCTCTGAAAAAGGAGCAAAAGAAGACGCGCTTAGAGACGTAGAAATTTATGCCCATACTTTTGCTGTAACAGTAGGCAGAGAAGCAGATAATGGTAAAGCGCCTCCTTTATTTTTTAACAGGGAGGCTCTTAAAGATTATATTCAAGATGTTCATTCAGCCGAGAAGATAGATATAGTTATTGTTGATACCGCTAAGACAATTGTTGCCGATGTGATAGAATCGGAAATAGGTAAAAAATATATCCATGATAAAAACAATGAAGTACTTTTAACGATGCGGGATGATTCGAGTAGAACGTTTAAAGAGGTAAGCAGCGACTATCCACATGGTATACTTTTGTATGTGCATCCCATCACGACTGAAAAAGGAAAAACAGTAGGCGCCATACTTCTTGAATATACGACGATCTTAAAAAAAGCAGAAGCAGATATAAATAGAATTTGGCAAATAGTTTTATATGCTGTATTATTTTTTATTTTTATCTCAATTATCTTCAGCATTGTTATATCTAAAAAAGTCACCGGATCCATTTCAGATTTAATTAATGCAGCTGAAAATTTTGCGAAAGGCGATTATTCAATTAGAATTAGTAATAAGCAGAAAGATGAATTAGGCA
>JAJYMU010000083.1 GCA_021786655.1 Bacteroidota bacterium | reverse complement strand
CAGGTGCTCTGAACCAGCTGAGCTAAGCGCCCAAATAAAACTTCTACAAAATTTGAAGAACAATTCTAAAAATTGCGCCACAAGTATATATGATTTGGAATAAAAATTCAACCGGAAGAAAAAATTTTTAGATCTAAACTGGGACTCTTCTGAAGGAATGCCTTTGGCAGAACCCGCGACATAATCATGGTCACTCAAACATTTAGAGCGGGCGACGGGACTCTTCTGAAGGAATGCCTTCGGCAGAACCCGCGACACAATCATGGTCACTCAAACATTTAGAGCGCGCGACGGGACACTTCCGAAGGAATGCCTTCGGCAGAACCCGCGACACAATCATGGTCACTCAAACATTTAGAGCGGGCGACGGGACTCGAACCCGCGACATCAAGCTTGGGAAGCTGGCACTCTACCAACTGAGTTACGCCCGCAAATTTTTAAGAACAATTTTTTCATACCCACTATTTATCCCGACACAGTCGGGATAGAACTCCAGGCATCTGAGTTACGCCCGCACACAAACAAAATTATAGCCGCACAAACTCTTAATCAAGATTTTTTTATTTATTTTTCCGGCAAAACAATTCATAAATATGAATACAGCTTCTTCGCGCAAAGAAAAAATTGTTGAACTAACGGTTCTGCTACTGCTGCTAATATTCAGTTTCGTTTTCTGGGATACAAAGTTCGTCTATCCTATAAAACTGTTTGTTGTGCTTCTACATGAACAGTGTCACGCGCTGGCAGCTTTGTTAACCGGCGGCAAGATAGAGTCGATGAATATCGGTTTTGATCTCGGCGGTTCATGCCAGGCATCCGGAGGCAATGCGGTTGTGATTGCATCGGCTGGATATATCGGCAGTTTAATTTTGGGATTACTGTTCTTTCTTTCGCCGAACAATATAAAAATTGGCAGATGGATTGTATTTTCACTCTCGATTCTGATTCTGGTTTTCACAATTGTCATGATCAAAAGTGAAATGTTCATTTTGATAGTTGCGCTGCTTGTCGGAGTATTAATCGCAGCATCTTTCTATATGTCGGTTCCAATCGTTTCAATTCTAATACGCGCGTTCGGTCTCCTCAGCGCAATTTATGTTTTGTTCGATATAAAAAATGATCTGCTTAAAACTAAAAATGCAATTACCGACGCAAGTATAATTTCCAATTTAACCGGCATTCCGGAAATTGCATATGGTTTAATCTGGCTGGTTATCTCGCTTATATTTTTGGTGCTGGCTGTAAGGTTCAGTTACGCTGAAAAGAAAAAGTAAAATTGTTACTGTTCGGTTACCGCGTCTTTTACAAAGCTGAGCACACCGAGACCGATCACAAAGAATATTCCGATTGTTAGAATTGCCAGCCGCTGTTCCCCGCTGACAAAGCTAACATAACCGAACACAAGCGGTCCAAGTATTGCAGAACTTTTTCCGAATAAAGAATAAAATCCAAAAAATTCCGTCTTCCGTTCGAACGGTGTAAGCTTAGACATCAAGCTTCGGCTGGTTGATTGAGTCGCGCCCATCACGCTTCCGGCAAGCAATCCGACCAAATAAAAACTGTGGCGGCTCAGCTGGTACGCATCGGTATTCAGCAGACCGCTTACCTTAATCATTATGGATGAATTGGGATTGCTCGTTACAAATGCGAGTAGTATGGTGAAAATCCAGATCAGAATTGAGAGAACCAAAGATTTCTTTTGACCAAATGAATCGGCAAGAACGCCGAACACCAAGGACCCGAGGATCGCAGTGGTCTGAACTATTAAAAAGAAAACTATCAGTTCTTCCATAGAGAAATTAAGAGTGGTGCTTGCGTAGTTGCCGGAAAAATAAATTACAGTGTTAACACCTTCTATGTAAAAGAAAAACGCGAGAAGAAAGAGAGAAAGGTTTTTGTAACTTTTCAGATGAGTGATTGTGTTAAAGACACGCGACACGCCGATTTTGAGAAACGACTGATCACGTTCAACTTTTTTTCTAGAATCTTTTATGAAAACAAAAATCGGAATAGCGAAAACCAAGAAGACAACCGCTGATACCGGGAAAGTTTCTTTTATCATCTGTGCTTTGATGAATGGATAAACAATGGCGAGCGTTGTAAGCGAGCCAAGATATCCCATCGCAAATCCATATCCGCTTACTCTTCCGAAATTTTTCGGAGCGGTTATTTCCGGAAGAAACGCATCGTAAAAGACAAGTCCGGCTTCAAATCCTACGTTAGCAATTACGAAAAGCAGCAGTCCTAAGAAAATATCGCCTCGGTTGACAAAATATAGAAGCGACGTTGAGATGATGCATGCGAGCGTAAAGAAAAGTAAAAATCTTTTTTTGCCGGCTGAGTAATCTGCAATGGCGCCAAGTACGGGAGAAATAATAGCCGTGATAAACATCGAGATGCTGGTTCCAATGCTCCAATAAAAATCGCCTATCGGCTTGCCTTCTACAACGGTCTGTTTGAAAAATACGGCATAAAGAAATGTTACGACTATAATCGAGTATGAAGTGTTTGCAAAATCAAAAAGTCCCCACACAAAAACACGGAACTTCTCGTTGTCTTTAATCTTCGACGGATTTTTTGGGGAGTGATTCTTCAATAAGCCCTCGTCCGCTTTTGTTTAGCTTGCCGCTTTTTTTGAGTTCGGATAAGATTGCATCGAGAATGCCGTTAATAAATTTGCCGCTGTTGGATGTGGAATATTCTTTTGCAATCTCGATAACTTCATTTATCGAAACTTTTGGCGGTATATCGGGAAAGTAATATAACTCTGTGATGCCGATTCTGAGAAGTAGCCGGTCAATCAACGCGATGCGCTCCATTTCCCAATTGGCAACTCTTGCTCTAATTTCGTCATCCAGCACTTTTTGATTTGAAACGACTCTGTTGATGAGCTGCTTTGCAAAAGCGGCGTCGCCTTCCGAAGAAACGTCGGTTAGAATTCCTTCCGTTAAATTTGTCAATCCCTCCCCATTGAATTCATAAGCATAAAGAACTTGTAAAACTTTTTCTCTTAGTTCTCTTCTATTTGATTTTTTCATCTTCCGTCAGCAGTTCAAAGATCTAATAATGAAATTTTTCGATCCCAAAATACAAAAAAGCGACAAATACTTATGCGTGATCAAATTAATTATTTTTAATTCTGTGCGATGGCTAAATTGCAAAAAACCAGAAGAGCAGCAATGCTACACCCTCTCTGGCTCTGTAGAAAAGTGTTTTTCCGACTGAGAGCGAATGATCCGATGCCACACCAACTGTGTTAACTTTGAAAAATTTAGAGATTTGAATTATTCGTGATAGGTGAAATCCGTCGGAGATCACAAGTATCGGTTTTTCTTTTTGAGCATCAAAAAAACTTGTCCTCAAAAATTTTATTTGATCGGTCGTTGTTGACGATTGTGTTTCCAACGTAATAATTTCTTTCGGCACTTCAAGATTAACCAGGTAGTTAAACGCCGCTTCGGATTCACTGATCTCTCCCGGTGCATGTCCGCCGGTCAAAATTATTTTCTTTATTTTTTCTTTTCTGTAGAGATCTAACGTTTTACGAATCCGTCCTTCAAAGATGGGACTCGGTTTCCCGTGACTCCAGACCGCTGCGCCCGGTACGCATCCGTAATCAAAAGTATTTCCCTCAATTTTTTTCTCTGAAAAAGCGCGCACGTTCCAAACAAACGAAAGCGCAAATACTAAGAGCAAAATTACCAGCGCGGCAGTCCGCACTATTGCTCTTACTCCAATCAAATTCTCCGCACCGAACGAAACGCTCCACACATAAATTAACGAGTAAAGTTGCAGCAATTCTCCTGAGATGAATAAAAATCCGACGTAAACTTTTTTAATCGGAAAACCGAATAGATAACCGCTAAGGTTAATGAAATTCGCTTTTTCAACGAAGACTATCAGCACATAGGAAATGATTATCAAAATTTGGAATGAAAGCAAAAGCGAAACCTTCTTATTATCGGCAGTTCTCTTTTTGTAGAAAAACATTCCGAGTCCAATCAAAAAAAGAATCGTAACCGCTACATCTAGAATGTTGCCGATGTAATCAATTCTGAACTCCGTTAGCAAGAGACCGTTAAGAAAGTATTTGAGGAAAAGCAAAACAAGAAGGTTAACTATCGTCAAGATTAACAATGCTGTGAGCGGACTCCTATTTCCTCGGCGGGCTTTCACATTAACTCAATGCTTTTGAGAAATGGGATTAATCAAAACGTTGAATTTGTCTTCATCGCCGGATTTGAACAGTTGCGTCTCAATTTTGAATACGTCAGAAATGTTTTTCTCGTTAAGAATTTCAGATTTTCCGCCGTTTAAAACAATTTTTCCGTTCTGCATTATCGAAACTTTTTTTGAGTAGATGCCTACAAGATTGAGATCATGGGAAACCGAAACGACTGTTAGTTTCTGTTCTTCGTTTAGCTTCTTCAGCAAATCAAAAATCATAATTTGATTTTCGATATCGAGATGCGCGTTAGGTTCATCGAGCAAAATGATTTCCGCCTTTTGAGCCAATGCCCTGGCGATAAACACTCGCTGCGCTTCTCCACCGGAAATTTCGTTGATACCTTTTTTCTTCAAATGTTCAACTTGCATCAATGCTAACGATTCATCCACAATATTTCTGTCGGCCTCGCTTTCAAATCCCAGCAAATTTAGAAATGGTGATCTTCCCATCATCACAATTTCCAAGACAGAAAAAGGATAGATTGAAAAACTACTTTGAGGAACGAACGAAATTTTTTTTGCAAGTTCTTTACGTGATAAGGAAATTAAATTCTCGCCGTTGATCTTAACAGTTCCGTTTTGGGGCTCGGAAAGTCCGCAGAGAATTCTTAACAATGTTGATTTGCCGCACCCGTTTGGTCCCAGTACGCTTACAAAGTCGCCTTTCTCAACTTCCCAGCGAGAAACATTGAGTTCGAACGGCGAATCGCTTCCGTTAGCCGAATAATTAAAAACCAAATTCTCAACTTCAATTGCAAAGTTCTTTTTCATTAGCGGCTTATCTGATTGATTTTACTCCCCGGCAGTAAATATAGACAGAATTATTTTAGAAAAATATGCATGAAATGAATCCCCGAGTTGATCATTTCATGAGACTGTTTCTTGAGCAACAGATGTGGCAACTTTCCGTAAAAAAATGTAAACGATCCAAACGCCAATGATTCCGCCTGTAGCATCAGCTGTCCAATCAAAAAAATCGCAAGTTCGACCGGGAATAAATATCTGATGCAGTTCATCGATTGCACCGTAACCGGCTACAAAAAGCGCTGCAAACAAAAACGATTTATCGGAAATTAATTTGAATTGTTTTTGAAAATAAAGTGTAAGGTTCAAGTACTGCCAATAAGAAATATGCGCTGAAGTGTTCTATTTTATCCTGAGCGTTAAAAAACTGCGGTATCGCATCAGTGGGGATGGTGGTGAGTATGAAAATCGTCAACCAATAGAGAGCCAAAGGAAAATAAACAAAAGTTTTGGTTCGCTCGGCAAGTAACTTATATAAACGACTTGAGAATGAATTTGATTGCATTAGGTATCTCTTGAATTAAATCTTCCGCTGTATAACCATACTCGGTTTTTTCTTCGAGCAGCAAATCGGCGGCTAAACTGTGAATGTAAACTGCGCTGATTAACGCCTCTTCAATTTCTTCCGTCTGGGCAAGGAACCCGGCGATCATTCCGGTCAGCACATCTCCGGAACCAAACTTCGCGAGTCCGGGATTTCCAACGGTATTTATAAATGCTTCTCCCGCCGGATTGAAAATAATTGTCGGTGCGCCTTTCAATACTACATAACAACCGTTCTCGGTAGAAAAGTTCTTTCCGGTAATCAATAAATTCCTTCCCAGTTCGTCGAGGTTCATCCCGATCATGTCGGCAAATTCTTTATGATGCGGCGTAAGAACCTTTCCTTTTAAACTGAGCTTCTTAAATTCTTCGTTGCCGAGCGCCGTTACAGCATCAGCATCAATGACAAACTTTTTGGTTTTGTGGGTTCGCAAGATTTCCCTTACGGCATTTTGAGTCGCTTCTTCTCTTCCGAGACCGGGACCCATCGCAATTACGTTTGCCCAATTAATTTTTTCATCAAGTTCTTTAACATTGGTATCGCTCAAAAATTCTTTACCCTCGTCATCGTAAGCGCGCACAACAGCACTTGCCAATTTTCTTTGTGCCAATGTTTTGATCGATTTTGGGAACGCGAGGATTGACGAGCCCGCGCCCGTTCTTAGAACGGAATTCGTAGTGAGGAACGATGCACCCGGAAGTTTTCCGCTTCCGGCGATTACAAAAACTTTTCCGGCTGAATATTTATGCTGATCAAGATTCTTTGATGGCAGTCCGTAGTACGCGTCTTCCGGTTCAATTAAATAATCCGTTGCAGTTTGTTTTGCATAGTATTCGTTGCCGATTCCGATCGATCCTTTGATGATCTTTCCGCAATTAATGTATCCTTTGCCGTAGAACAATCCGGTCTTAAATTCTGAAAGCGTTACCGTGATGTCGGCATTGAATACAACATCTCCCGATGCGTTCTCTAAATCGAGCCCAGTTGGAAGATCGACTGCAACTTTAAACGCATTCAGCAGATTTAATTTTGCAACTATTTCTTTGTAAGGTTCAGCAAGTTCTCCGCGGCTGCCGGTTCCAAGCATAGCATCTATAACCAACGAACAGTCATCGAACGCAGAAAGATCTTTGACGCTTTCATAAATTAAAATTTTTGATGAGGGGTATTCGGCGATAATGTTTTTTGTTATTCTGAAATTTGTAAGTGCATCACCTTTGAATTCTTCTTCGGCGCCGAGCGAAATTATTTTTACCGTAAACTCGTTTACAATGAAATGCCGCGCGAGCGCAAAACCGTCTCCCCCGTTATTCCCTTTGCCGCAGACTATTGCCACATTTTTATTTTCGATTTTTTGATCGCAACTTTCTGTTATAGCTGCGTACAAACTTCTCGCCGCATTCTCCATCAGCACAATGCTCGGAATGCCGAGAGTATTTATTGCGAAGCTGTCTGCTTCGCGTACTTGCTGGGAAGTGTATAGTGGTATCATAGTTTATTCTTGCGGATTTTCTGATTACAAAATAAGAAAGAATTTGGAAAAATATAAGTTCGCAGTGAGTGCGAATTATAAAATTGGTCGTACTGAATAATATTTTATAAATTTTGCATAACAATTTTTGAGGAAAGTTGAGAAGGAACAATGATCGATAAAAAAGAAGCTAAGAAGAATTATAAACAGACTCTGCAGCCAATGGGCGTTTACCAAATCAAGAATTTGGTTAATGGGAAAATCCTAATCGGTAACAGTAAAAACTTGACGGGCAAATTTAACAGCTACAAGTTCCAACTGAATAGCGGTACTCACATGAATACTGATCTTCAAGCAGATTATAAAACGTACGGTGAGAATAATTTCGCATTTGAAATTTTAGACAAGCTTGAACCGAAAGATGATCCGGCATACGACTTTACAGATGACTTGAAAGTGCTTGAAGAATTGTGGATCGAAAAGCTTCAACCTTTCGGTGCCAAAGGTTACAACAAAAAGGCTGGTTAGTAGTTGTCAATTAGTGAATAACCGATGTTATCACGTTCATCAATGTATCGGGAACAATTCCGAACACGAGAACGAACAAAGCGGCAATCACAACCGCAGCGAGACTGAACGATGAGATAGTAATTTTGAAATCCTCAACCGAATCTTTGAAATACATAACGACAACAACGCGGATGTAGAAGTAAACACTTATCACACTGGAAAGCACACCAACAATTGCAAGCCAAGTAAGATTGCTTTGGATTGCGGAAACGAACACATAATATTTTCCAAAGAAACCGGCTAATGGCGGAATTCCGGCGAGCGCAAACATGAAGAGCGCCATCATCGCTGCCAATATCGGACTCTTGGAATGCAGACCGGCAAACGAATTCAAATCTACTCTCGAATCGTTCTCATCTTCTACAATCGAGATGATTGCGAATGCGCCGATATTCATAAATGCATAAGCGGTTAAATAAAATATAATTCCGGCAATGCTGTAAGCATTTCCCGCGGCTAGACCGATTGCCATATATCCCGCGTGCGCGATGGAAGAATAAGCAAGCATGCGTTTCAAATTGTTTTGCGAGATTGCAACCATGCTTCCGAAAACCATCGAGAGCGCCGAGATCGTTGCAAAATAAGGACGGGTAACGCTGTGAGCATTAGAACCAAAAACTGCCGTGAGAACAACTATCAATACGCTGAACGCAGCGGCTTTGCCGGTAGTGGACATTAATCCGGTAACAGTTGTAGCTGATCCTTGGTAAACATCCGGCACCCACATGTGGAACGGAACAGCGGCAATCTTAAAACTGAAACCAATCAAGAAAATAATTAATCCCAAGACGAAAACAATATTAGTAGAATAAACGGAAAAATTCTCTGAAAGATTTTGGATGCTGGTTGATCCGGTGGTGCCGTAAATTAAAGCAATGCCGTAAACAATAAATCCGGTTGCGAAAGCTCCGAGCAAGAAATATTTCATTGATGCTTCGTTGGCAGAAAACTTTTTACGGTTAATACCGGCGAGAACGTAAAAACAAATCGACATCAGTTCGAGACCCATGAAGATCATCAAGATATCACGAGCGCCGGACATCACCATCATTCCTAAGACGGACGATTGAATCAAAATGTAATATTCACCGAAATATGTTCCGTACTTTTTCAGATAATCTATTGACGAAAGAACAACTAATGCGGCGCCGATATTAAAAATGAAATTGAAGATCGCCGGTTTACCGCCGACTTCAATCATACCGCCGAACAAAACAAAATTTTGATTGATATCAAGAATAGAATAAACTGCCGTCGCAAGAAACATGGCAATGGAAAACCACGGAAGGATTTGTTCGCTCTTTTTTGTTGTGATTTCGATAATAACAGATAAAACAATTCCGATCCCGATAATTATCTGGGGCATCAGTAAAAAATATTCGTAGTTATTTTGCGGCATAGTTTATTCTAAACCAAATTACTTTAATAGATTGACAGTATATGTGCCGACTTGCTGAAGAATCGATTGTGTTGAAGCTTCAGTAAGTTTTAAAAATGTATTCGGGTAAACTCCAATCCAGACAATGAAAAACAAAATCGGAACCATGACTATCATTTCGCGTAGGTTCATGTCGGTTAATTCGTGTTTCAATTCTTCATTCTTAACTTCACCAAAAACAATGCGCTGATACATCCATAATAAATAGACAGCGGCAAATATCACTCCCGTAGCTGCAAAAATTGTAAACCACCAACTGTTCAATACCGGAGATTTAAACGAACCGAGCAAAATCAAAAACTCACCGATGAATCCGTTCAGTCCCGGTAATCCAATTGATGAAAGAGAAGCGATCATCAAAATAGTTGCGTAGAGCGGGACAATTTTTGCGATGCCGCCATAGAATGCAATGTCCCGGCGATGAGTTCTTTCGTAAAGAATTCCAACTAAAAGGAAGAGTGCGCCGGTGGATAAACCGTGATTGATCATTTGTATAACCGCGCCTTGCACGGATTCAACCGTCATCGCAAAAATTCCGAGCACAACAAATCCCAAGTGTGACACGGATGAATACGCGACCAACTTTTTCATATCGGTTTGAACCATCGAGACGAGCGCGCCGTAAATAATTCCGATTACAGCAAGAACGGAAACGAGCGGAGCGTATTGCACTGCCGATTGCGGAAACAGCGGCAGACAAAAACGAATCAAACCATACGTACCCATTTTCAGTAGCACACCGGCAAGAATAACAGAACCGGCAGTCGGCGCTTCAACGTGCGCGTCCGGCAGCCAGGTGTGCAGCGGGAAAATCGGGACTTTGATTGCAAAGCTTAAAAAGAATGCGCCGAACATCCATCCTTGAATTTGATGCGGAATTGTCGGGCCAACTTTATATAGATCAACTAAACTCGTTGTGAACTTGCCAAGCATTCCGGAAGCATAAACCGTCAGCCAGATAATGGCAACGAGCATCAGTAAACTTCCGAACATTGTATAAATGAAAAATTTTAATGACGCATAGATTCTTCTTTCGCCGCCCCAGATTCCGATGATGAAGTACATCGGTATGAGCATTGCTTCCCAGAAAATGTAGAACAGAAAAATATCCAGCGAGATAAAAACGCCAAGCATACCGGCTTCGAGAAACAGCATAGAGAATGTGAACATCTTCACATTTTTCTCGATCGCTTTCCATGTGGAAAGGAGAGTTAACGGCGTAAGAAAAGTTGTCAGCAGAACGAGGAGAAGCGAAATCCCATCAACGCCGACATGATAGCTGATGTTTAAACTCTTAATCCATGTTACTTGATGTATAAATTGGAACTGCGGATTTGCCGGGTCGAAACGGAAATAAATAACAAGAGAAATAACAAATGCAACAAAAGAAACGATCAGCCCGAACCATCGCGCCAACTGCTTTTGTTCGTTTCTAAAAAATAAAACGAGAACGCTGCCGACGACCGGAGTAAAAAGTAAATATGTTAAGAGTAAGTTTTGTTCCATACCGTTATAGACTTAATATCAACCACAAAAGGACTAATGCAATCCCGGCAACCATTATTAATGCGTACGATTGAGCAACGCCGGTTTGGACTTTTCTAATCACACCGGAAATTTTATCAACTATTGTCGCCGCACCGTTCACGGTTCCGTCGATCAATTTAGCGTCGGTAAATTTCCATAAAACTTTTTCGCTTCCCTTTTGAATCGGCTGGACGACAGCGGCTTCGTAAACTTCGTCAACAAAATATTTATTCAACAAAAGCTTGTATAAACCTTTGAACCTATTCGCAAAATTCTCGGCGATCTTCGGATTTTTTCTATAAACATGAAGAGCGAAATAAATTCCGTATAGAGCAAGCGCAACAGAAATCGACATCAAAAGAATTTCTTCCAGATGAGTAGATGAAGAATACATTGCAAGTTTTTCTTGAGCGGGAGCGTAGATCGGCTCAAGCCAATTCTCAAAAAGATTTCCATGCTCGCCGGCAAAAACTTTTGGCAGACCGATGTAACCGCCTACAACTGAAAGGAAAGCCAAAATCATTAAAGGTACCGTCATCACCGCTGGTGATTCGTGCGGATGAACATGATGATGATCAAATCTTTCATGACCATAAAAAGTTAACGAGACCAATCTGAACATATAGAACGCGGTCATTAGCGCCGTAACAGCGCCGATCAACCAGAAAACAAATCCGCCGTTGGAATATGCATTCCATAAAATTTCATCTTTGCTGAAAAACCCGGCAAGTCCCGGCACGCCGGAAATTGCGAGTGCTGCGATGAAAAATGTAGCGTACGTCTTCGGCATGTATTTTTTCAGTCCGCCGTATTTCTGAATGTTCTGTTCGTCATGCATTCCGTGAATGACCGAACCGGCGCCAAGGAATAATAACGCTTTGAAAAATGCATGAGTCATCACATGGAATATCGATGCGGAGAACGCGCCGACACCGGCAGCTAAGAACATGTAACCCAATTGACTTACAGTTGAGTAAGCTAAAACTTTTTTAATATCGTTCTGAACGAGTCCGATTGTTGCTGCCATCAACGCTGTGAGTGCGCCGACAACCGCGACAACAGTCATAATAGCCGGAGCGGATGCAAATAAAATTGAAGTGCGCGAAACCATATAAACACCGGCGGTAACCATTGTTGCGGCATGTATCAATGCAGAAACCGGAGTCGGGCCGGCCATGGCATCGGGCAGCCAAACGAACAACGGGATCTGTGCAGATTTACCCGTTGCGCCGATAAACAAAAATAGTGCGATCAAACCAAATGTTGATTCAGCAACCGGGAATGCCTGCGCTCTCGCAAAAACTTCTTTGAAGTTGAGCGAATCGAAAGTCATGTAGATCAGAAACATTCCGAGCAAGAAACCAAAGTCACCAATTCGATTAACGACGAAAGCTTTTTTTGCGGCTTGCGATGTTGTTCCCTTTTCAAATTTTCTATCATACCAGAAACCGATGAGCAGATAAGAACAGAGACCAACGCCTTCCCATCCCAAAAACAAAACAACAAAATTATCGCCGAGGACAAGGTTCATCATCGCGAAGATGAAAAGATTCAGATAAGCGAAGAATCTCCAGATTCCTTTATCGCCGCGCATGTAACCGATTGAGTAAACATGAATCAAAAATCCGACGCCGGTTACGATAAGAGACATTGTGAGTGAAAGCTGATCAACGAGATATGCAAACTGAATGTGGAGTCCGCCAACACTTAACCATGTAAATAAATTTACAGTGTTCGATCTTTCTTCAACAGGAAGACCGAGCGTCTGAATGAAAGCGTCGAGCACAATGAGAAATGAAAGTCCAACCGTGGCACTTCCGATAATGCCGACAATCCTTTCATTCTTGATCTTTCTGCCGAACAATCCGTTGATAACGAATCCGAGCAGAGGTAAAAGTGTTGTTAGATAGATATAGTTTATCATTACCACTTAAATATGTTTATCTCGTCGATGTTAACCGACTTTTTGTTTCTGAATATCGCAATGATGATTGCCAGACCAACCGCGGCTTCTGCGGCGGCAACCGTCATAACAAAAAATACAAATACTTGTCCGATGGAATTACCGAGGTACGAAGAAAAAGTAACCAATGATAAGTTTGCGGAGTTCAGCATCAGCTCGATGCACATGAACACTACGATCGCGTTTCTTCTTATCAACACTCCGGCAACGCCAACGGTAAACATGAACGCGCTGAGTATTAAATAATATTCCATTGGGATTGATGACATATCTTACTCGAATTTCTTCTTTGCTAAAACCAATGCGCCGATTGTTGCCGCGAGTAGCAAGAATCCGGCAACTTCAAAAGGAATTATATAATTAGTGTAAAGCTGTTGACCAATAGTTTGAATCGTTCCGGCTTTGATGCTTAAAGCTTCATCGGGAGTTAATGTTCTAGACGGTCTTCCGTAAAAAATCATGTAGGCAACTTGAACGAATACGAATGCGCTGATAAGTATTGCGAAGAACTTAATACCTCTTTTATCAACAAAAAGTTTGTGCTCGGTTTCCGTGTTCAATAACATCAAAACGAAAAGGAATAAAACCATGATCGCGCCGGCATAAACGATCACCTGTACAACCGCGATGAACTGAGCATTTAATAAAAGATATAAACCGGCAAGCGAAAAAAAGTTTAATACTAAAAACACAGCGGCAAGAACAGGATTGGGTCGCGTGATCATCATGACAGACGTAACGGCGGCAACCAAGGCAAGCACTATAAAAAGCATCAGTTCTAAATTCATCTAAGGAGTATTCCTGTAAATCATTCTTGGAAATGGAATCGCTTCGCGTAAATGTTCCAATCCGCAAATCCAACTCACTGTTCTTTCAAGTCCGAGACCGAAACCGGCG
>JAJYMU010000352.1 GCA_021786655.1 Bacteroidota bacterium | reverse complement strand
GCGTTGTTGATAAGTACGGAAACATAATCGATAAGACAAAACACATGGATGGAAAAATCGAAGTCTTTGGAAATTAATCCTTACCGTTCTAAGATTAAAAGCCCCGGTGAGAATCGGGGCTTTTTTATTCAACACTTTTACAGAAAGAATTTAACCTTAAAAAATCTCGGTTTCGCTTAGATTTTTGACATACTTACTACGGGTAATTCGTTTAAGATTTTCATAATTTTCAATCCGAAAAAGAACATTAATGACGTTTTTGCGGTTTAATATATAACCAAACTTGAATGCAGAATAAATGTCACAAACAATAACTACGCTAAATGTCCTGCTGCCGTTGCTGTACTTAACCAGCTTTACGGTCTATCTCTATGATTTCTTCAAAGAGCAAAAAGCGGTTGGTAACGTTAATAGGATTATTCTATTCATCACAATCATCGTTCACGTTTCATACTTGTTAGCGCTGACTGTTGAATATGATCATCCGCCGATCACAACCAAGTTCGAAATATTTTCCATCATCGCGTGTTCAATTGCATTCTCGTATTTCATCCTAGAACTTCTCACTGATATACGCGGGACCGGTGCATTCATAATTCTGTTCTCCGTCGTCTTTCAAGTAATTTCATCAATCTTTATTGGACCAAATTACAAAGTGCCTGAGGTTTTGAGAAACCGTTTGCTTGGTCTTCATGTTATAAGCGCGCTGCTCGGTTATTCTGGTATTATTATCTCGGCAGTTTACGGTGTATTGTTCTGGCTTCTTTATCGAAATTTAAAAGAGAATAAGTTCGGATTGATATTCAATAGGTTACCAAGTTTGGAAATTTTGGAAAAGCTTAGTTTCTACGCGGCAGTTATTGGCTTTATACTTTTAACTCTTGCTATAGTAATTGGAATTATCTGGCTCCCGAAAGCGTTTCCGGATTTCAGTTATTTCGATCCCAAACTGACCGGGACATTATTCGTTTGGCTTGTTTACGGCGTAGGAATAACAAGCAAGTGGATTGCAAATTTGTACGGAAAAAAATTCATAATTTTTTCTTTGATTGGATTTGTTGTGGCGATTGCATCATTGATAGTTACGAATTCTCTGGCTAGGACGTTTCATTCTTTCTATTAATAGTTCAAAATGAATTTAATAGGTATATCAATAAATCACAGAACCTCCTCTCTCGAATTGCGGGAGGCGCTGCACCTCAACCGCGATGAAATCGTTTCGCTTATTCCCCG
Source organism: Bacteroidota bacterium (assembly GCA_021786655.1). Taxonomy (GTDB): domain Bacteria; phylum Bacteroidota; class Ignavibacteria; order Ignavibacteriales; family Melioribacteraceae; genus Fen-1258. The sequence goes on along the minus strand of JAJYMU010000352.1, from coordinate 12,393 downwards.
TTTGAAAGAACAGATTTTCTCCGAAGGCGTCGTTATCTCCACATGCAACCGTACCGAAATTTTGGGGTTTCCCCAAACCGAAGGCCTCGGCGTAAATTCAATTATCGGTTCGCTGCTTCAGGCAAAACCGATCGATGGAATTAAGCCGGAACATTTTACAAGATTTTTTTCGTGCGGAGCAGTAAAACATTTGTTCTCTGTTGCCTCAGGTATTGATTCAATGGTCATCGGCGACAGCCAGATTCTTGGTCAAGTGAAAGAAGCTTTCGAAATTTCCGAGGATCTCGATTTTGCCGGTTCAATTTCACGAAGAATTTTTGATACGGCAATCAAGGTCGGAAAACGTTCTATAAAGGAAACAACAATCGGCGAAGGCGCTGTAACTGTAAGTTATGCCTCGGTTCAAGTCGTTGAAAAGATTTTTGCCAATCTAGAAAAAAAATCCGCGTTGGTCATTGGCGCGGGAGAATCGGGAGAACTCGCAGCTATTCATTTGCGCGACAAAGGTGTTGGCAAAATTACTATATCAAACCGTACGATTGAGCGCGCTGAAACCCTTGCCGATAAAGTACACGGCGAGATTGTTCCGTTCCAATTCCTAAAAGAACATCTGCACAATTTCGATATAATAATCAGCGCAACAAGTTCAAACGAACTTATAATTCACGCCGACGAGATTAAAACTGCAATGAAGAAACGAAAAGGAACACCGGTTGTTCTGATGGACATTGCTGTTCCGCGCGATATCGACCCAGATGTTCGCAAAATCGATAATGTGTTTTATCACGATATGGATTCGCTAAAAATTATTGTCGATCAGAACATGCAGAAACGGAAAGAACAAATTCCGCTTGTAGAAAAAATTGTTATGGAAGAATTGGTTGGATTTTTCAACTGGTACAACACGCTGGATGTAGTACCGACTATAAAATCGATCCGCAGCTTTTTCGAAGAGATCAGATTAGATGAGCTGGAAAAAATTAAAAATAAAGTAAGCGATGAAGATTTTACAAAGATTGAAGATATGACACGCCGCATGGTAGGACGACTGCTGCATAACCCGACGGTTAAGCTGAGAGGTTTTGCCGAATCGGGCGCAAACATAAAAGAGGTTTTAACAAACACATTGATATTGAAAGAACTTTTCAATCTTGACGATTTTCCTACCAACGGTAAGAGCGACTCTGAGGAAAATCATAATTCAGAAGGCAATGATGAAAAAAAATAAGCTTGTTATCGGTTCACGCGGAAGCGAGCTTGCACTTTGGCAAGCAAAATTTGTAAAGAAAGAATTGGAACGAAAGAACAAAAATCTTTCCGTCGAAATAAAAATTATTAATACGAAGGGAGATAAAATTTTAGACGTTGCGCTTTCCAAGATTGGCGACAAGGGATTGTTCACCAAGGAACTTGAGAACGAACTATTGAAAGGTTCGATTGACATTGCCGTTCACAGCTTGAAGGATTTGCAAACGGAACTTCCCAAAGGATTGAAACTTGCCACAGTAACAAAACGTCATCCGGTTGAAGATGTTTTGATTGCCCGCAAGAAAGGAATGACGCTTAAAGATCTACCGGAAGGCGCTGTCGTTGCAACCGGATCGCTTCGCCGCCGTTCTCAACTTCTTCATTTTCGCCCCGACATAAAAATTGAAGAACTCCGCGGCAATGTTCCAACTCGAATCAAAAAGTTTTTGGAATCGAAGTGGGATGCAATAATCTTAGCACGCGCCGGAGTTGAGCGATTAAAAATGAATAAAAATATTTCTTCCATTATAAAAGTGGATGAAATTCTTCCAGCTGTTGGACAAGGCGCTTTGGGAATCGAGATTCGTTTGGATAATAAATTGGCGGACAAAGTTTTAAAATCGATTCATCACGATGCTACTTATAAAGCAGTTCTCGCGGAACGAGCATTGTTGAAAGCTCTTGAAGGCGGTTGTCAAGTTCCGATCGGCGCGTACGCTCAAGTGAAACCGGCTGGCTTATTTCTCGATGCTGTGGTTGGCTCAATTGACGGTTCAGTAACATTTAGAAAAAAAATCCGCGGCTCTAAAAATAACCCTGAAAAAATTGGACAGAAGCTTGCGAAGGATTTACTGAAAGCCGGCGCTTCGGACGTATTAAATGAAATCTATAAAAGCACACGAGCAAATTGAATTCATTATTAAAAAATAAAACCATCTTAGTTACTAAGAGTAAGGAAGAAGCTTTTAAGTCTGTTTCTATATTAGCTGATCATGGCGCTGAGCTCATTTTTTTTCCGACAATAAAGGTCGTACCGATTTTTAATTCGCCGGAATTGGACGAAGCAATTAAGATGTTTAATAATTTTGATTATCTGGTTTTCACTTCATCGAACGCTGTTGAGGTATTTGCAGAGATTATGCAACGATACAGATTAAACTTATCAAAAGTAAAAATTGCGGCTGTGGGGAAAAGCACCGCTGATGAATGTGAATCATTCGGATTAACCGTAACGATTTTACCGGACGAATTCAGTGCAAGTGGACTAGTCAAAAAGTTTTCTGAGATAGACTTAAAAAATAAAAAGATTTTCATTCCAGGATCTTCCTTATCACGAGGTGAATTGAACATGGGCTTGTCGGAACTGGGCGCCCAAGTTTTCTCTGTTCCGGTTTACGATGTTGTTCAGAATGAATTGAGCGATTTGAAAAATGAGCACAAGCAAATACAAAAGAAACATCCGAATGTTTTTGTTTTCACCAGTCCTTCCGCTTTTAGCAACTTTTTAACATTGATGAACGTTACTGATCCGGATAAATTCTTTGATGCACATATCATTTGCGCAATCGGCACAACAACAGAAAACGCAATTAGAAAGAAAGGTTTGACGGTGCATATAGTGCCGGATACGTTTTCCCTTAACGGAGTATCGGAAGCTATCATTAAATATTTTCAAGTTACGGCAAACGTGGCTTAAACGGAGAACAATTGACAAAATTTCAAAACGATTTATTTCTCAGAGCATGCAAACGGCAACATGTTGAACGAACGCCGATATGGATTATGCGTCAAGCCGGAAGATTTTTACCTGAGTATCGCGCTGTTCGTGAAAAGGCAGATTTCCTAACGATGTGTAAGACACCGGAACTCGCCGCAGAAGTTACGATTCAACCGGTTGATATTATCGGCGTAGACGCAGCAATTATTTTTTCCGATATACTTGTTATCCCGGAAGCGATGGGAATGAAATTGGAAATGATTGAAAGCAAAGGTCCTAAGTTTTACGACCCGATAAGAACCGTAGATGATGTTAATAAGCTTAAAGATATTGACCCGACTAAAAATTTGAAGTTTGTTCTTGATGCAGTATCACTTACGAAAAAGGAATTGAACGGACGCGTTCCGTTAATCGGATTCGCCGGTTCGCCTTGGACGCTGATGACGTACATGGTTGAAGGCAGCGGTTCGAAAAATTTTTCTGAGATTAAGAAATTCATTTATAACCAACCCACTGCTGCTCACAAACTTTTAGAAAGAATTTCTGATGCTGTTGCAGATTATCTTTCTGCTAAGATTGAAGCCGGCGCCAATGCGGTACAGATTTTTGATACTTGGGGCGGTTTGCTTTCGCAAACAGACTTTGAAGAATTTTCTTTACGTTATATTCAAAAAATAATTTCGCAGATTAAACGTAAGGATGAGCCGGTGATAGTTTTTGCAAAAGGAGTTCATTACAAGCTAGATAAGATTGCGGAAGCCGGCGCTGATGTGATTGGTCTTGATTGGACAATTGATTTGAATGCCGCAAGAAAATCGGTTGGCGATAAAGTTGCTCTGCAAGGTAATCTTGACCCAACAGTTCTTTATGCGAACAAGAAAAAGATTAAAGAAGAAGCCGTAAAAGTTTTGGAATCTTTCGGAAAAGGTTCCGGACACATTTTCAATCTCGGGCACGGAATATTGCCGGATGTAACTCCCGAAAACGCAAAATATCTTGTCGATGTTATAAAAGAAGAAAGTAAAAAGTTCCATTAAGAAGAAATGAAAAGAAGAAAAGAATCGTCCTGGAATACATGACTCAAAAAAAAAAGATTAATTAAATTGTGGGGGTTGTGATGAAGACTTTTGAAGATTTACCGGTTTATCAAAAAGCAAAAGAGTTATGTATTTCAATTTACAAATTTGAAAACAGTAAATATCAAAAAGATTTTGGATTTAAGGATCAGATTCAACGGGCTTCAATTTCAGTTCTAAATAATATTGCAGAATGCTTTGAAAGAGGTAGCGACAGAGATTTTATCAAGTTTTTGTATTATTCAAAAGGATCTGTTGGTGAGGTTAGAAGCCTATTAAACATTGCGACTGAATTAAATTACGTTGACCAAGATTCATTTGAGACGTTACGAAGCAATTGTATCCAAATTTCACGACAATTATCAAACTTTATTAAATATTTATCGAAAAAATCATAAAAGATAAAAAACAAAGTGAATCTTTCCTTCCTTAAGCGAAGCGATTCATTTCTTCTTTGAACGAAGTGATTTTTCACTGAGGTTAACATGTTTAACATAGATTTAGATTTAATCAAAAAGTATGACAAACCCGGGCCGCGGTACACAAGTTACCCAACCGCACCGCATTTTAACGAATCATTCACACCGGAAAAATATTTAGACGAAATCATCCGCACCAATAATGAAAAGAATCCGCCGGATCTCTCGCTCTACTATCACCTTCCCTTTTGTGATACGCTCTGTTATTTCTGCGGCTGCAACATGATCATCACGCGCAATCGCGACCGCATTAAAGATTACATCAAATATTTGAAGAACGAAATTGATTTGCTTCGAACGTTTATTGTTCCTAACCGGAAAGTTGTGCAGCTCCATTGGGGCGGCGGGACACCGACTCATCTCGATCCCGACGAAATTTCAGATTTGATTTCATACATCAACAAAAGTTTTGAATTTAAACCCACTGCAGAGGAAGGATGCGAGATCGATCCCCGCGGACTAACAAAAGAACATCTGGAAGCATTGCGCAACGGCGGGTTTAACCGTATCAGCATGGGCGTTCAGGATTTTAATGAGAAAGTCCAAGTAGCAGTTAATAGAGTTCAACCGGAAGATATGACGCGCCAAGTTGTAAGCTGGGTTCGTGAACTCGGATTCCAAAGCATTAATCTTGATTTGATCTACGGACTTCCGTTTCAATCGGCAGAAACTTTTGCAAAAACCGTGGATGCTACAATCAATATTTCTCCGGATCGAGTTGCTGTTTTCAATTATGCGCACGTTCCGTGGATGAAGAAACATATGGCATTGATCAAGCCGGAAGATTTGCCTACGCCGGAAGAAAAACTGCAAATACTTAAAATGACGATTGAAAAATTAACCGATGCCGGATACGTTTTCATTGGCATGGACCATTTTGCAAAACCGACAGATGAACTCACCGTTGCGTTGAGAGAGAAAAAACTTTACAGAAATTTTCAAGGATACAGCACACACGCCGGCGCTGATTTGTACAGCATGGGAATTACAGGAATTAGCCAGATCGGGAAAGCATATGCGCAGAACGTCAAAAAGGAAAAAGAATATTTCGAAGCGTTAAATAATGAAACTTTGCCTATCGAACGCGGCGTTTATCTTACCGAAGATGATGTGCTTCGCCGTCACGTGATTACAAAAGTTATGTGCGATTTCGAACTTGATTTCGATTCGGTTGATAAGAAATTCGGCATCGAGTTCGAAAAATATTTCGGCAAAGGCTTGGAAGGAATGGTTGAGTTTATTGCCGATGGACTTGTTGAAATTAAAAACAGAAAATTAGCTGTTACAGAAATGGGACGTTTGCTCATCAGGAATATTGCGCTGAACTTTGACGGATATATCGAACGGAAAGAAGACACAGCAAGATACTCGAGAACTGTTTGATCACCAGCGAAATAATAATCAAACCGATTGGAACCGTGCATTCAGAATTGGTGCAAAGATATGAAACTCCAAGGCAAGGGATCCTCGCCGGTGAAAAGATTTCAGTTATTGAACTCAATCCAAAAAATAATTTTCAGCAGGCGTTAAAATATCTCGACGGTTTTGAGCGAATTTGGGTTCTGTACCAATTTCATTTGAACAAAAATTGGAAACCGCTTGTCACCCCGCCGAGACATACAAGAAAGAAAGTCGGTGTGTTTGCTACACGCGCGCCATACAGACCAAATCATATTGGAATGAGTTGCGTCAAGCTGGAAAAAGTTGACGGGTTAAAAATATTTATTTCAGAATCTGATATACTCAATGGTTCGCCGGTACTCGATATCAAGCCGTATCTTCCATATTCAGATTCATTCCCGGATGCATTGACGGGCTGGGTTAAAAAGGATTTCGCGAGTATTTACAAAGTAATTTTCGAATCACGATCCGAGAAACAATGCTCATGGTTAAAAGAGAATGCTGGCATTAACTTAGCAAGTTTCGCTCAGCTGCAACTTGAGTTTAATCCAGCTGATTCTGCAAGGAAAAGAATTTCACAGCAGAAAACCGCCGGCAAATTGAATAAAAATGTTTTTGAATTAAAATACAGAGCTTGGAGAATTCGTTATACGGTTAATGAAACAGAAAAAAAAGTTATAGTTCGCGAGATTAACTCAAGCTATAGTAAGGAAGAACTGAAGAACAAAGAAGAAGGCAAGTATCGCGACAAGCCGTTGCATATTGAATTTGTTAAGCAGTTCAAATCGGTAAAAAGAGTTTCTTAGTTTTAACATTGAAAAATAAATCTTAATAAAGGTATTTTTTTGTGCAAAAGATTGCGGTGGTACTTTTCAATTTAGGCGGGCCGGATTCACTTGAGGCTGTGGAACCATTTTTATTCAATCTTTTTTGCGATCCGGATATTTTCAATCTTCCATTCGGACAAAAACTTTTTGCAAAAATTATTTCCAGCCGTCGTGCACCCAAAATTGTGGGAGAATACAAACTCATCGGCGGAAAATCTCCAATAAACGAGTGGACTGAGAAGCAAAGATCGATGCTCGAAAAAAATCTCCGCAAAGATTATCCTTCACTCGACGTTCACATAGCTATGCGTTATTGGAAACTGTTAACTGATGAGACAGTCGCAAAGGTCGAGAAAGCAAATTATGAAAAGATAATTCTTCTCCCCTTGTATCCGCATTATTCGATAACAACAACCGGTTCTTCGTTCAACGAATGGAAACGGCACTATAAGGGCGAAGCATCGAAGCTTGTCTTTATTAATGATTATTATGCTGACGAAAAATATGTTGCTGCAATCAATCAACGGATTGATGAGACAATTCTTCAATTCCCGGAAAAAATTAGGCGCGAAGTGCAAATCGTTTTCAGTGCTCACGGTACACCGGTAAGTTTGGTTAAGAAAGGTGATCCCTATAGTAACCATATCAAAGAAACCGTTAATGCTGTGATGAATGCGCGGAAACATTCACATGAGCATCATTTATGTTTTCAAAGTAAAGTTGGACCGATGAAATGGCTGGAACCGGCAACAGCATCGATGATCAAAGAACTTGTACTGAAGAATAAAAAAAATTTATTAATTGTTCCGATAAGCTTTGTATCGGACCACGTTGAAACTTTATACGAACTTGATATTGAATACCGCCATGTTGCCGTCAAATGCGGAATCGAAAATTATATTGTAATGAAAGGATTGAACGATTCCGAATTATTTATTGAATCGCTTACTGAAATAGTGAAACGAGAGATGGAATAAATTCTGCTGTCACTTTTCACCTTTGACGTTTCACTTTTCACGGAAAAACAAAATGAACAATAAAAAAAAGATAACTATTCTCGGCGCCGGTATTTCCGGTCTTGCGACGGCGTACTGGCTTGAAAAGAGCGGGTACGATATTAAGGTTCTTGAAACATCAGGTGAGCCTGGCGGTTCGATGCGAACTTCCAGCGAAGACGGCTTCTTAATTGATTACGGTCCAAACAGTGGACTTGAAACGACACCTTTAATTCGTCAGCTAGTTGATGAAGTTGGTCTTTCTAACGAAATGATTTATGCCAGCGAGTCTTCCGACAAACGTTACATTCTAAGAGACGGAAAGCTACAGCCGCTACCCACATCTCCGCCGGCTTTTCTCAAAACAAAATTATTCTCAACGAAAGCAAAGCTCCGCTTACTAGCTGAACCGTTCATCGGTAAATCCGACGATGGTTATTATCAAAGCATGTCGCAATTTGTGAAGAGAAGGTTGGGACAAGAGTTCCTCGATTATGCAATCGATCCGTTTGTCAGCGGCGTGTTTGCCGGCGATCCGAATAAGTTGAGCGTCAAATCGGCTTTTCCAAAACTATATCGACTTGAAGAAATTTACGGCGGCTTGATCAAAGGAATGATTAAGGGCGCACGTGAACGTAAACAGCGCGCAGAGCAATCTAAGCAGAGTGCCAAAATGTTTTCATTCGTTAACGGTATGCAGACTTTTCCACAAGCTATTGCAAATAAGCTGAACGATAGGATTGAATATGAGTGTAGAGTGCAGAGTGTAGAACACAACGCCGGTAGCTGGAAAGTAATTTATGAGAGGGACGGCAAGTTGCGTGAGGAAATTTCAGATTATGTTTTATCAACTGTTCCCGCTTACATAGCTGCCAAAATATTTAAGGGATTGGATCAAAATCTTTCAAAGCACTTTGAAGAAATTTACTATCCGCCGGTAATGGTTTTATATATTGGCTTCAAGAAGTCATCGATTGGTCAGCTGCTTGACGGTTTCGGATATTTAATTCCATCAAAAGAAAAAAAATCTTATCTGGGCGCAATTTGGAGCTCGACAATTTTTCCGAACAGGTGCAACGACGAAAATGCCTCGTTCACGCTGTTTGTCGGCGGTGCGCGCTCACCACATCTGTTCGATCTAGACAAGCAAAAACTGATTGCCCTTGTTCTCCGCGAATTTAAAGAAACTATGAAAATCACTATTGACCCTTTATTTATTAGAGAAAAACTGTGGCAGAAGGCGATTCCGCAATATAACGTGGGCTATATAGAACACGAAAAATATTTTGATAAATTTGAGAAAGAGAATCCCGGAATTTTCCTTAGCGGGAACTATCGCGGTGGAATTTCTGTCGGAGATTGTGTTAAGAATTCGGAAGTGGTATGTATAAGGATCAAAGAAAGTTTGAATATAGTGTAGAACGAAGAGTGTAGAGTGGAAAATGGCTAAAGTTTTTGAACCTCAGGTAATTTATGGAAGTATTTTAAATCAAAAGGCTTTCAATTTTTCTGTTAGAATTGCAAAACTTTACAAATATTTAATTCAAAAAGATAAATCATACGATCCACTTCATAAACAGTTATTAAGATCTGGAACATCAATTGGCGCAAACGCTTCGGAAGCCCAAAGTGCATCCAGTAAAAAGGATTTTATTTATAAATTGTCCATATCCCTTAAAGAAGCAAGAGAATCTCAGTTCTGGTTAAGATTGTTAAAAGAAACTGAAGTAATAAATAATCAAGAGTATGAAAGTTTAAATAGAGATTGTGACGAACTAGAAAGATTATTAACGAGCAGCATAAAAACTGCAAAAGGCATTAAATAATTCTGCACTCTACGTTCTTCACTCTACACTCATAAACCGGAGGTTAAAATGGCAACTTACCCAACAAAAAGATTACGCAGATTAAGATACAATTCAACTTTGCGCGATATGGTCCGCGAGACAACAATTACAAAGAATGATTTAATATATCCGTTGTTCGTTGTTCCGGGCAGCAAAATAAATAAAGAAGTTAGATCGATGCCCGGCGTTTACCAGATGTCCATCGATGTTGTCGTTGAAGAATGTAAAGAAATTGAAAAGCTTGGAATACCGGCAGTCATTTTATTTGGTATTCCTGATCACAAAGACGAAGTCGGTTCCGGCGCATACGATCCTAACGGAATTATTCAAAAAGCCGTGAGAGCTATTAAGAAAGAAACCAAACGACTTTTAGTTATAACAGACGTTTGCTTGTGCGAATATACTTCACATGGTCACTGCGGAGTATTGGACGGCGAGAGAATCCTAAATGACGAAACAGTTGATCTGCTCGTCAAAGAATCAATTTCTCATGCCGAGGCGGGAGCCGACATTATTGCGCCATCTGACATGATGGATGGACGCGTGGGCGCTATCAGAAAAGCATTGGATGACGAGGGCTTTACCGAAATTCCTATTTTGAGTTACGCTGTAAAATACGCTTCAGGTTATTATGGTCCTTTCAGAGACGCCGCAGAATCAGCACCGGCTTTCGGAGACAGACGTTCTCATCAAATGGATATCGCAAACGCGAACGAGGCCTTGCGCGAAGCAGAGACAGATATTGAAGAAGGCGCTGATATCATTATGGTTAAACCTGCAGGCGCTTACCTTGATATTATCTGGCGTGTTAAAGAAAAATTCCAGATGCCGACTGCCGCTTACCAGGTCAGCGGAGAATATTCATTGATAAAAGCTGCCGGCAAAATGGGCTGGATTGATGAAGAGCGAGTCATGATGGAATCGTTAACAGCAATTAAACGTGCCGGCGCAGATATGATTTTGACTTACTTCGCGAAAGATGTGGTAAAGTATTTAGAGAAGAATCGATAATTATTGTAAACGAACAGATAGATTAATTTTGTATGGATGATTTTTCTGAAGAAATTCAGATCGCGGAAAAGAATTCTGATCCTCAAAAAGAAAGAGCAAAAAATTTTTCGGGAAATCTAAAACAGAAATTTAGTTGGGGTGATACTTTTGCCGCTTTAAGATATCGCAATTACCGTTTGTGGTTCTGGGGACAAATGACTTCGCTGTTCGGCACCTGGATGCAAACAACTGCGCTTGCATTCTTCGTTTTTGAATTAACTCACTCACCGGCTTTTCTTGGCTATGTCGGATTCGCCACTGGTATTCCAGCGTGGTTATTTACATTCTACGCCGGAGTGATTGCCGATAGGTATCCGCGCAGAACCATTTTGCTGTTTACTCAATCTATAATGATGCTTCTCGCATTCTTAATTGCTGCATTAACTTTCACACACATCATTACTCCTGGATTAATATTAATGCTGGCATTCTTTCTTGGCGCCGCAAATTCTTTTGAAGCGCCCGCACGCCAGGCATTCGTTAACGAATTAGTTGCAAGAGAAGAATTGATCAATGCCATAGCTTTGAATTCAACAATGTTCAATACTGCTACAGCTATCGGTCCGGCGATTGCAGGAATAACTTATGCACTCTTCGGCCCGGCATGGTGCTTTACAATCAACGGGATTTCATTTGTTGCCGTCATAGGCAATTTGCTGCAAATGAAACTTCCAAAGGTAATAAAAGTGAAGAGTGAAAAATCCATTTTCAAAGATATTAAAGAAGGATTTGCTTACCTGAAATCACAAAAAAATATTGTAGTGATTATGCTTGTTGTAATAAATCTAAATTTTTTCGGAATGAGTTTGGTTACAATTTTCCCCGCCTGGGCAGTAAATATTTTGCACGGCGATGCAACAACTAACGGATTTCTTCAATCTGCACGGGGCTTCGGCGCTGTTATCTGCGCGTTGATTATAGCTACAGTAAATAAATACATTGTAAGAGGAAATGTTTTGTCAATCACAGCATTAACATTGCCGGTTTTATTATTCGCTTTTTCTTTTAACCGATCTCTATGGCTTTCGCTCACGTTGTTGATGGCTTACGGTGCTGCGATAATTACTATGTTCAATCTTGCAAATGGATTGATTCAAACGATGGTTACAGAAGAATTCCGCGGACGAATAATGAGCATTTACAGCTTCGGATTTTTTGCACTTTTTCCGGTCGGAGCTTTGTGGATCGGCTTGTTAGCTGAATTGTTCGGATCGCCAACTGCAATTTTAATCAATTCGATTATCTTAATTCTAATTTCCGGTTTGATTGTACTGCGTTACCCCAGCTTGCGCACACTTAACTAAATAAATAATATACTCGTATTGCCAAGCCAGTTTTAAATTAACTCCAAGTAGCGTATTTTTGTCCATGTTTTTTAGAAAATAATATTTAGCGGAGAATCGATGAAGACTACCAGAAGCGAACAACTCTTTGAGGAAGCACAAAAATATATTCCCGGCGGAGTTAATTCACCCGTGCGGGCATTCAAGTCCGTAGGCGGAACACCACGATTTATTTCCAAAGGTATCGGTTCTAAAATGATTGACGTTGATGGAAACGAATACATCGACTACATAGGCAGCTGGGGACCGCATTTGTTCGGCCATAACCCGCCGTTTATAATAGAAGCATTGAAGAACGCGATTGAGAACGGAACAAGTTTCGGAGCGCCGACAGAAATCGAAGTGAAGATGGCGAAACTTATTTCCGAACTCATTCCATCGATTGAAATTGTGCGGATGGTAAACAGCGG
>JAJYMU010000179.1:5693-13694 GCA_021786655.1 Bacteroidota bacterium | reverse complement strand
AAAAATTAACGGGTGCGTCACATTAATTTTAGGAGTACCAATGGTGTTAAGAAATAACTTTTTGCGCAAATTGACCAACGAGCTTTTATTCTTCATCTCAATTGTAATGTTCATCACGCTTTTGTTTAATGCTGATGCAGGCGCTCAAACAAAATCCACACAGAAAAACAATTCCCAGATAATTGATCAGGAACAGAAAGAAATTGATAAAGCTAAAAAGCTCCACGTGAAAGTCCGCACTAAACATGTTGCATTCTATACCAATACCGGTACTCTTCCTTCAAAAAGGACTCTTACTGAGAAAATAATTTTTGATAGAAACGGCAACAAGAAAGAACAAATACGTTATACAAGCTTGGGCAAGATTGAAGTTAAATATGTTTATAAATATGACTCCAAAGGGAATGTTGTGTCGCTAGAAAATTTTGACGGCAGCGGAAACGTGGTAACCAGGAGAGTTTCAAAGTACGATAAGAGTGGCAACGAAATTCAAAGGACGGTTTACGATAACCAGCATCACGGAGCCAATGAAGCGTACTTCACATACGACAAGAATAATAATCTCATCGAAACGAAAAATTATTCCGCTAAAAACGAACTACTTGCAGATATCACTCTGAAATACCAAAATGATCTTCCTGTAAATGCAGTTACAAAGGACGGGAAAGGAAATGTTAAAGAAGAAATTAATTCGTCATATGATTCCGCCGGCAGACTGATTATGGAGAAGAGGATATCGCAAGGGAAAGGTTACGACATAAATTATAAATATGATGGTAACGGCAACCTTATTGAGATGAGTAATCCCCAGTATCATAGATTTTATGATTACGACAAAAACAATAATTTGATTGAGGACAAAATGTTTATGGCAAATGGACCACGGCAATTCAGAGTAAGGTTTACCTATTTGCCGAACGGACTTCAGAAAGAAGAAATCCGTTATGATAATAGCGACAAACCGGCGTTCTATGGCGAATACAAGTATGAGTATTACAAATAAATTTTATGATAAAGTTTCTTCCGCTAGGCGGCGCGGATGAAATTGGCGCCAGCTGCTTTTATCTAAACATTGACGACACGGGCATTCTGCTCGATTGCGGAATCCACCCGAGAAATTTTGGATTTGATGCGCTGCCGAAATTTGAGCAGCTGGAAAATCTTCCTCTCGATTTTGTTTTCATAAGCCACGCTCATCAAGATCATATCGGTTCGCTTCCGTTTCTGATTCAGCGTTTCCCTCACGTTATAATCTATACAACAGTTCAGACAAAAGAAATTTCAGAATTAACTTTGCACAATGCCGCCAACATTTTAGCAGCTAGACAAATTGAAGGAACCGATTTTAAAGTGTACACACACGAAGAAATTGATCTGCTGGTGAGGAGTATCCACGGAATAAATTATGAAGAAAAAATAGAACTGAGAGGATTAAGACATTCTTCATCGGCGCCGATCGGGTTTACTTTACGCGATGCGGGGCATATACTGGGTTCGGCTGGTATTCTAATAGAATACTGCGGAGAAAAAATATTTTATACCGGCGATGTTAATCTAGGCGATCAATCGATTATGATTGGCGCAGACATGAAAGGTATTCGGGGTATCAACACTTTGATTCTGGAATCAACTTACGGCGGCACCGATTCGGAAAAACTTGGAACTTGGAAAAGTGAAGAAGCAAGATTTGCGAAAGCTGCCAACCGGATTTTGCACAAAGACGGATCAATTTTGATCCCTGTCTTCGCACTCGGAAAAACTCAAGAACTACTCACTTCGATTTATGTGATGATGAAAAGCGGCATACTTACAGAAACAAATATTTACACAGGCGGAATCTCACGCGACATCTCCAGAGTGTACGATTATAACCGGTATCTTGTTAGACGGTCTGATCCGAATCTCGAACTGAAAGAAATTTCACAATTAGATTTACTTGATGTTGAAGATTACAACACGTTCAAAAAAAATCCCGGTATTGTGCTAGCATCAAGTGGTATGATGCTTCAGGGAACAACGTCGTACAGACTTTTGGATTTTTGGTTGAGGCAAGATTCGTTTGCAATTTTCGGTGTGGGCTACATGGATCCCGAAACTCCCGGCTTCAAAGTTGTAAACTCAAAACGCGGCGATACGATTCAACTATCGGAGTTCAGTTCGTCATTCAAGGTTAATTGCATGATCCAGAAATTTTATTTTTCGTCTCACTCGAAAAGGGAAGAGCTTCTCCGCGTAGTTGATAAAACGAAACCGGAAAAAGTTGTGCTGATCCACGGCGAGCATCACGCGAAAGACTGGCTTGGTTTTAACATCCTAAAAAATTTTCCGCTAACGCGTTTATATTCAGCCGAATTGTTGAAAGAGATTGTAATCAATTAAATTAAATCAAGACCTCGTATCCGCGTCAACTCTTTCTTTAATTTCAAGTTTGAGCCCGAATTTTTATATTGCTTAAAAATAAAGATGGGTTATGAACGGAATTAGGTACGCCGGTTTTTGGAAGAGATTTATCGCCTACATTATCGATCAACTTATCTTGAGTCTGGCAAGAACAATTTTGTTTGTTCCGATTTGGTTGTTCATTTTCATGAGATTTTTTACCGGCGGCGGCTTCAACCGGTTCGATAATTATACAACTGTCTCACGCTTTCAACATCACGATGAATCATACATTGCTTTTTTTGCCGCATGGCTGCTGATCATTCTAATTTTTACAATCATCAATATCATTATCGAATGGCTCTATTACTCGCTTATGGAATCATCAGCACGGCAGGCGACATTTGGAAAAATAATTCTTTCAATAAAAGTTACCGATCTGAATGGTAAGCGGATTTCATTTGGAAAGGCAACAGGAAGATACTTCGGAAAAATTTTGTCTGGAATCGTTCTGTGTATCGGATACATCATGGCGGGATTCACTGAAAAGAAACAAGCTCTTCATGATATACTTGCCGGATGTTTGGTAGTGGAAAGTATTTCTGTTTACGATTTTGAATCAAGAACAAAATAAATTTCCTTTTCTCGCATCAACAAATTTGCGAGGTGTAAAATGAAAGCAAAATTATTTATTGCCGTAACTCTTTTCTTTTCCGTTTTGATTTTCAATTCATGTTCAAGAAACGAGCTTGTCGGTCCGGAAAAAATCTCAAACGATAATGACCAAACAATTTTAAACAGCCTTCGAATTTCTTCTCCGCAGGTAGGCGCAACATGGCAACCGGGCACTATTCAGAAAATCACATGGTCGTTTCCCGATGTTGTAAAGAAAGTTCAGATCAGATTATACAAAAAGCAAGAATTGCGAAGCATTCTGGCTATCGCTTATGAAAATACTGGGTTGTTCGAATGGAAAATTCCGGCTGAAATATTGAATTCCAATCATTACAGAATTCAGATATTTGATGTTGACGCGCCGATACTTACCAAGCTCAGCGAGTATTTCTTTATAACTCAAAGTAAACAAGGGACTTTCTAATACAAAAGGAGAGATATATGAGAGCGTTCAAACTATTTGCAATAGTTCTGGTATTGATATTTGCTGTGAGCACGATTAATGCTCAAACAAAATCTTCCAAGTCGAAAACAAAATCAAAAACAGTTTCTGAAGAAGCTCAGGTATCGGCTCCGCTTCCGCCGGCAAAGGATGGGATATTCATTCAGTTGTCAAGCGGCTCAGGAAATCCGCAAGCCGTTTTAATGGCACTAACCATTGCTCTTAAAATGGCGGACGATCACGACGTTTATGTGTTTGCCGATTACAAAGGGCCTGAAGTTTTTCTGACCAGTAGTCAGACATTGGAAATGAAACACTTTGAAGGGTCAAAAGTTTTGATTCAGAAGTTGCTGGATAAAGGAGTTACGTTCGGCGTTTGCCAAACATGTCTTGAGTTAATGAACAATACTGAGTTTGATCTTATGAAAGGAATTAAGCTTGCCAACAAAGCCGACTTCTTCAAATTTACATCGGGAAGAATATTAACGCTGTCTTTCTAGCTTCGGAAATTTTTTTATGAAACAAAAAAGGTCCGGCTCACAAGAGCTAGACCTTTTGTTTTATCAAGCTTGCTGAATGGATTATTATTCTTTATTGGAGTTTAGTTCTTTAAAGATACCCAAAACTTTTGACGCAAAAATTATTATAAACAACAGCATTATTCCCAACAAAATTGCAGTTTCCATTTTGGACCTCCCATGGCACCCTTTAAAATCTAAAACAACTTTTTGCAAAATAAAGTGCCAAAAAGAACGCACCGTTTTCAAGTGATAAACTCAGCGTTGAGTAACGGCAATCAAAGTTTATTGTTACGCGTCTCGGTGTACGGTGTCGGGAGAAAAAGCCGGCAAGCAGACCGCAATGTATTCAGCTCCATCGGTGCATGGAGAACTGTAACGCACCCACTCGCCGCGAGAAATCATAATAGCTTGACCTTCGCTAATCTCATGAACTTCTTTCCGTGTTTCAACCCGTAGTTGTCCGCGAAGAACAACCGTGTATTCATCGAACTCAGGTGTTTGCCCGGGTTCGCTCCAGCCGGTAGGACTTATCATGTGCGCAATGCTGATTGAAGCGGATTGCGACGCCACTCGACCAAAAAATTCTTCTATTCTTTTCGGCGGTGAACCGGCTGCTTCGATCAGAAAAGGTTTTCCAATTACTTTTGCCATGTGCTGTGTACTCTTTTTGTTTAATAAACGATTAACGTTTTGAACCAGTTAGCTGTCCAAACGATACAAATAAAACTATTTAAAACAAAAAGTCCGGCAAAAGCCGGATTCTTTGTTCTGGTAGCGGGGCTAGTCCGCCAATGGCGGATTAAACCTAGAACCTTCAGGTTATGAGCATGGATCAATGTACTGTTGGTTCGATTGTTTAAACTTAGTTCTTAACTGACAATAATTGGTTGATTGTCATTTGTGAGATGAGTAGTGAATTAGTAGTAAACTAATAGTGAAATGGAAAAATAGATGGCATCAACATTTGGATTTAAAAAGAAAAAGCCTTTGAAAACTTTCAATCTCCAAAGGTTTTTCTATGTTCTAGTAGCGGGGCTAGGACTTGAACCTAGAACCTTCGGGTTATGAGCCCGACGAGCTACCAATTGCTCCACCCCGCGATATAATTTCACTATTGTTAAGAACCTTCGGGTTATGAGTCCGTCGATGAAAATCATCGACGAGACAAGCCCGACTCGCTAATGATTGCTACACTTTATCTCGTCACGAAGTATAACTTCGATGACGGGCCGCGATGTAAAATTTATTTTCTTAGAACAATCTTTCAAACTTGCGGGCAAAATATATCTATCCATCACTGCAATGTCAAATTAGCCCGTTCAATCGTAGTTAAAACAGAATCTTGCAAACTCAATCTGAATTACTTGCTACTTAATTAGTCATTCACAATATTCGCATCAACTTATCAAACACAGTATGCTCAAATCTCTGTTAATAAAAGATTACGCGCTTATCGAAAACATTGAAGTTGTATTCGAGAAAGGTCTGAATATAATTACCGGGGAAACCGGCGCAGGCAAATCAATTTTGATAGATGCGATGGGATTGCTTTTAGGTGAAAGAGCTTCAACAGAAGTTGTGCGCAAAGGCGCCGATAAATCTGTTGTTGAAGGCATCTTTGAAATTACCGGCAATAAAAAAGTCCAGAATGTTTTAGTCAAGAACGAAATTGAAAATAATGCAGAGCTTATTGTTCGTCGCGAAGTTTCTCTGAAAGGAACGAACAGATGTTTTTTGAATGACACGCCGGTAACTTTGAACCTGATCAAAGAAGTTGGCGATCTGTTGGTCGATCTTCATGGGCAGCACGAACACCAATCATTGCTGCGTAGCGAAACTCACATTGAGATGCTGGATGAATTTGCCAATATGGATAAACCTTTGGCGGAATATCTAAAGAATTATGATGAACTCGCGAAACTTCTGAGAGAGCAAAGAGAACTGAGAGAAAAAGAAAGTCTCTTAAAAGAGAAACGCGAGCTCTACGAATTTCAAATTAAAGAGATCGATGCCGTTTCTCCTCAAGAAGATGAAGAACAGAAATTAGAAGACGAGTTGAAAATTTTACAGAATTCCGAACGACTCTTATCTCTTTCGAATGAAATTTATAACATTGTTTACGATAGCGAGGACTCGATACGGGATCGGTTGGCGGAAGTGAAAAATAAACTTTCCGAACTTTCTCAAATCGACAGATCATTTTCTGAGAGTGTGAATGAAAGTGAATCCGCGTTGGCTTTGCTCAACGAAATTTCTTCTCAGGTAAGAACTTACAAGGACAGAATTGATTTGGATCCGAAAAATCTCGAGCAAATCCGAGAAAGACTTGGAGCGTTAACTCTACTCAAGAAAAAGTTCGGCGGTTCGTTGAAAGCGGTGATCGAGCATCGCAAAAGAATTGGCGAAGAATATGAGCAGGCGGAAAATTTTTCCGGCAAGCTGAAGGAACTGAATAATAAAGTCGATCAATCAAGAAGAAGCTGTGGCGACCTTGCCAAAAAACTTTCGGCAGAAAGAAAATCTGTTTCGAAAAAAATAAAAAAAGAAATTGAGGAAGCTTTGAAGTCACTCGGAATTTCCGATTCCAACTTTCAAGTTAAGATCGAAAACGAAACAGCTGACAACGGAACGGAGTCTTTCATAATTGTCGATTCAACAAAATACAAATATGATTCCAACGGCTTCGATAAAATAGAATTTTTTGTTTCGACTAATCTTGGTGAAGATCCAAAACCTTTGGTAAAGGTTGCATCCGGCGGGGAAGTCTCCAGAATAATGCTTGCGCTAAAATCCATACTTGCAAAGTCAGACAAACTTCCGATTCTAATATTCGACGAAATTGACACAGGCGTTAGCGGCCGCATCGCTCAAAAAGTAGGGCAAGCATTGAAGTCTCTTTCGGAGTATCACCAAATTATTGCGATAACCCATCTGCCTCAAATAGCGGGGTTGGCGCATCTGCACTTTGCGGTGGAAAAGAAAAAGTTAGGCGAACGTGTTGTTAGTTCGATACGAAAACTGAATGATCATGAACGGATTGAAGAAGTTGCCAAATTGATGAGCGGCGAAAAGATTACCGAGACCGCCTTAAACGGTGCACGCGAGCTAATGGGATTGGCTAAAAACTAAGTTGCTTTCCGACACATAAATGATTTTGAACCACTATTTCCTTTACCTAAAGAGTTTTGTTCACTAAATTCCTATTAGACATTAATTCAAAAAGGAGGAGGGTATGCACAAACGGATTTTTACTGTTTTAGTAATATTGGGGTTGATCTGCTCTACTTCGGTTAAAGCTCAAAGTTTGCAGGAAACATTATCAAGCCTCTCAAGTATTGTAGGTAAAGCTTATGTAAAACCCGTTATCTCTGCATTTGGTTCTAACCTGAATTCCGGATGGGTTTCACAGGTTCCATCTGCAACAAAACTTGGATTTCACCTTGACGTAAAAATAATTGCGATGGGTTCATTTTTTCCAAGTGATGTAAAAAGTTTTGTGGAGTCGGGTCAATTTTATTTCAGTGATCAACAAGCGGCAACCATTTTGCAAAATTCAGGAGTTAGCCAGAGTAATCCCAACTATAGTCAGCTTAAGTCTCAGATTCAGAACACTCCGTTCAATGTTAACTTCTCTGGACCTACAATTGTCGGAAGTAAAAATCAGTACTTATCAATTAATTTTCCTGGTCAGACCTTTCAAGGATATCAATTGACTAGCACAACCTTTACAGCAAACGCAGTAAAAGGATTTTTGGATGAACTACCGGCATTGCCAACAGCTGCAGCGCAATTAACAGTTGGCACGGTTTTCGGAACTAACGTTTCGATAAGATATTTTCCCGATACTGACGTTAAAGATATGGGAAAGTTCAGTTTCTTTGGTGCCGGATTCATTCACAACATAGGTGTTTGGTTTCCAAATCCACTACCTGTAGATATTGGCGTAGGCTTCTTTACTCAAAAAATGAAAGTTGGAAGTATCTT
>JAJYMU010000179.1:0-5683 GCA_021786655.1 Bacteroidota bacterium | reverse complement strand
AAAGCGATGCAACTCAATATGGAGTTTATGCTAGCAAAACTTTCGGATTTATTGTATCCATTACGCCTTATGTTGGATTAACAATGGAAACCTCCAAAACCACCGTTTCATATAATTACCAATCGAATCAAACAGTAAACGGAGTTCCGGTGCCTCCGGTGAAAATTTCGTTTGATATAGATGGTGACAATTCAAGTTCCGCAGTTGTCGGATTTAATCTGCACCTAGCGGTTGTAAATATTAACGTTGATTATAAACTTGCAAAAACCAGCACCGCTACTGCGGGTGTTTCTTTTGGTTTCTAATTTGAAATAAAAAACTTTTTGACATAGGGGCTGAATAAGCCCCTTTCTTTTTTATCTTTGTCCGAAGATTTAATAAAGTTGAGTTTTGAAAGACACCGCGATTTACATCCATATTCCTTTTTGCGATCACAAATGTATTTACTGTGATTTCTATTCCATCATTTCGTATGAAAACGTTTCTTCCTATTTAACTTCTCTGAAGAAGGAAATTAATTTCTACTCGAATCAGTATTCGCGTGATAGAAACATTATTTCAATATACTTCGGCGGCGGAACACCGTCTTTCATGGAACCGCAATACATTTTGGAAATTATTGATCATGTTAGAAAAAGTTTCAACGTTTCGGATAAAGCCGAAATAACTATGGAGACTAATCCCGGCACGGTTGATAAACAGAAACTTGCTAAGTTCAGAGACACGGGCATCAACCGGATCAGCATTGGTATTCAATCGTTTGATGAAGACGAATTGAAATTCCTAACTCGCATTCACAATGCCGAAACGGCAATCAGAACGGTCAATGATGCGGCAGAAACCGGTTTCGAAAACGTTAGTCTCGATTTGATTTTCAACTTGCCCGGACAAACAAAAGAAAAATGGAAAAGAAATCTTGAACAAGCTATCAAACTTCCGATCAAACATTTATCCGCTTACAGTTTAATTCTAGAGCGAGGGACGATTCTTAACAAAATGGTTCTTGACGGAAAGGTGAAAATGCAAGATGAAGATTATGACGCTGACCTTTATGAAACGACAATTGATTTTTTAGAGCGGAACGGATTCAGTCAGTACGAAGTCTCGAACTTTGCACGCGACGGATTTGAGTGCATCCACAACAATGCATACTGGCGTTATCAAGATTACTTAAGCTTCGGCACTTCCGCACATTCATTTGTTGACGGAAAACGCTGGTGGAATTATTCCCCGCTGACATTTTACAACAAGTCGGTTGATTTGAAAGGTCATGCCAAGATTGGCGAAGAAGTTTTGTCGCCAAATGAAATGCTTGATGAATATGTAATGCTTGCTCTCCGCAGCAAGGGTTTGGATTTAGTTGAACTGGAAAATATTTTCGGAAAAAACTGGTTCGATCGGAATCAGAAATTGTTGGATCAGCTGAAACAAGAAAATTTTCTAATCGAAAAAGAAATGTTTCTTTCCTTCACGGCAAAAGGTTACGCAATTTGCGATGAAATACTTTCCAAGTTATCTTGAACCCGCTTTCCGGTTGACAACCAATTATTACCTTGAATATTAGAGATTCTTTTCTAAATTGATTCTCAAGTTTACGGGGATACTCCGGTGGGTTCAAATATAGTTATTGAAAAGAAATTTCTGATTCTGGTTCATCTTTTCGTTTTTATTTCGGCAATCTTTCCTCAAAAGAAAATCGATGAGTTCAGGTTAACTTCCGACGCGGCGAGTTATGCCAAATTCAACATCAACCAAATCTCGACGTTCATTTATAGAGACGGTATTGGAGATATAAATACCAATTGGAATTCCGGGCTTTTTTATCCTAAAGGAACGGGTAAAACAGCAGTTTATAGCTCCGGTTTGCTTTGGGGCGGAAAAGTTAACGGGCAAATTAGAACCGGAGGTTCGGCATACAGAACCGGATTAAAACCCGGGAAAATTTTGGATAACGGAACAGCTGAAGATACAAACTCTCCTGATGTCAGAGTCTTCAGAGTTCGCAGAGATTATACAACTGCTGATTTAAGCATGGAAGCAGCAGACGAAGGAAAATCGGCGAAAGAAATTTATGATCAGTATAAAAAAGATTGGAATGAATGGCCAGCAAGCAATGGAGCGCCATACGAAGATGTTGACGGCGACGGTAGATACGTTCCCACCGTAGATCATCCCGGAGTACTCGGTGCAGATCAAACGCTTTGGTTTGTTGCTAACGATCTTGATTCCAATCAAACAAAAGATTTATACGGCGCTCTTCCGTTCGGAATAGAGATGCAGACCACAGTTTGGGGTTACCAAGGATTGGCTCCAATGGGCAATATAATTTTCAAAAAATATTTATTGATCAATAAAAGCAAAAATGATTTTAAGGAAATGTATCTCGGTATCTGGTCGGATCCCGATCTCGGCGATGCCGGAGACGATTACGTTGGATGCGACACAACGCTTGACCTTGGATATGTTTATAACGCCAAATCTAAGGATGCAGTTTATTATCCGCTAAATCCGCCGTCGGTTGGATTCTGTTTGCTGCGTGGGCCGATTGTTAACGGAGGTCCAAAAGATGTTGCCTATTTCGAGAATAGAAGAATTTCCGGAAAGAAAAATTTGCCGATGACAGCTTTCAGCTGGATGTATAAATGCTGCTACCAGGAAGGGGATCCACCCGGAGATAGTTATCAGGGTTCTCTTCAATTGTATAATATGATGCAAGGTTTGCTAGGTGGCGGAACTCCTCATCCGCTGCCAGAGAATATGGGGCCGGGAACGACTAAATTTCCATATTCTGGAGATCCGGTAACTGGAACAGGATTCATCGGCGGTGCCAGATTTTCCAGCACCTTTAACGATGCCCCTGGCGATCATCGATTGATGGTTTGCTCAGGTCCGTTCAATATGGCGCCGGGTGATACGCAAGAAATAATATTTGCCGAAGTTGCAGGCGGGGTTACTGATGGAGTAGATTATCTTAACGCAATTACTTTTATGAAAACTTATTCTGCATTTGCAAAAATGGCATTTTCTGGAAAGGCAACATCTTTTATGAGTTACACAGTGCCTTCGGTTTCGGCGACTGCTTTGCAAAATCAAATTGTTTTGAAATGGGGAGAAGATACAACTCGCACTAATCAAATCGAAAACGGAAATTATTTTTACGGATTCCAGGGTTATAATGTTTATCAGTTTCCAAACATTACATCGAAATTTAGCGATGGAAAGCTTATCGCAACTTTCGATAAGGTTGACGGCATTGGGAAAATACTTGATTACTATTATGACCCTGTCGGCGGCACAATTCTGCAAAGAGTCAGCAAGTTCGGTTCCGATTCCGGCGTGCAAAGATTTTTTTCAATCACGAAAGATTATCTCCGCAATGAACCGCTTGCCAACGGCAATGATTACTGCTTCGGCGTAACCCAATATAGTTATACCGACAAAGCCGTAACACCAAGAACACAAGAGAGCGGATTCAAAATGATACGGATAAAACCGCAAGCGCCGCCGCCCGGCGTTAGGTACGGTTACAATTATGGTGATTCGATTACGGCGACACATGTTTCGGGTTCTTCCGCCGGCAAAGTGAATGCCTTCATTGTTGATCCGACAAAACTAAATGGCGATAGTTACGAAGTGACATTCCGTAAAACTAACGGTTCAGTTTTGTTTTCACTTTATGATATTACCGCCAACAAAACCATCCTTGCTAATCAGGCCAACTTACTTGGTGATAATGATTATATCGTAACTGATGGATTCATCTTAAAAGTGAAAGACAGTTCATCAAATCAATTGAGTGAAAAGGATGTTTATCAGTTCAAAACTTCCGCGCCGGTTTACAATCAGAAACTTGCACAGCAAGACATCAATTCTATAAATGTGTTTCCAAATCCGTATTACGGCGCCAACAGAATGGAAACGAACAAGTATGAAAAAATTGTTACGTTCACTCATCTGCCGCAGAGAGCGACAATAAGAATTTTTAATTTAGCTGGACAACTTGTGCGTACGCTTGAGAAAAATTCTCCCGATGAGTTTTTGAGGTGGGATCTTCTGAACGAATCACGATACGAAGCGGCAAGCGGATTATATATTGTTTACATTGAATTGCCCGATATCGGAAAGACAAAAATTCTAAAACTTGCCATTGTTCAAGAACAAACGGTTGTGGATTGGTTTGGATATTAAATAAAGTCTGTGTTTACCTCTTCGCGAAATCCCGTTGAAAGGATTTCAGCTTGAATATACCAATTAAATGCTGTTGCATTTGGAACAGAAACCTATAAATTGATTACCAAGCTTCGGGAGGAAGTATGAAGTTTGTTACAACAATTCAAGTTTTATTCTTCGCTTGTTATTTATTTCTCAATGTAACGGTAGCGCAAACTTATCCTTGCGAGAAACCAAAATCTCTGAACAAAAGTCTTGGTACAGTATCATCAAAATTGCTGAACATCAATAATGTCTCGACATGGTTTCATAATGATAGCCAGAGCGACATAGGGCCAACCGGACAAGACGGTTTTGAATTTCCCAAAGGCAGCGGTAAAACAACAGTCTTCCAGTCGGGACTTCTTTGGGGCGCTAAGGTTAATAACATGATTCTAGTTGGCGGTTCAGTGTATCGCAGTGGAATGACTCCGGGAAGAATATTTAAAGACGGAAGTGCAGAAAATCCGTCCGCATCAAACGTGCGTGTGTACCGCGTTCGTCCCGATTACAAAACAAATGGTCTTCTTACCGAGCAGTCGCTAGGCGAAGGAACAGTCGAAGAAATTCGCGCGCAATACGAAAAAGATTGGAACGAATGGCCGGTGAGTGACGGTGCACCGTTCATCGACAAAAATGGAAACGGAATTTACGAGCCTACTATTGATATACCCGGTTACGAAAATGCAGATCAGACACTCTGGCACGTAGCGAACGACCAAAATGCAATTGCAGTAAATTATTTCATCGGCTCGCAGCCAATTGGTGTTGAAGAACAAGTTACCGCTTGGGCGTACAAATCCAACAACGACTATTTGAACAATACAATTTTCAGAAAGTACAAGCTGATAAACAAAAGCAACAACACATTTACTAACATGTATGTTTGTTTATTCTCCGATATTGATCTTGGCGCAACGACTGAAAATTACGCTGCCGATCTATGCGGTAGTGATTCATCACTAAATCTCGGATATAATTATTACGCCGCCAATCACGTTAACGCTCAGTACGGAACTAATCCGCCCAGCGTTGGCTTTGTTCTTTTACAAGGACCAATGATTTCTGGATCGATCGTAGATCAAGCAATGTTCGACGGAAGAAAAATTTCCGGCAAACTAAATTTGCAAATGACCGCGTTCTTTCATTTCTACTGTGGGGATACTTCTTATGTTTGTCCTCAACAAGGTAATTATTCTGAAGGAACTTTGGCGTGGTATAATTACTTCCAAGGGATGCAGACAACGCGACACACAACACAGCTATTCAAATTGCCCGATCAACTTGGCGGAACCGTAACCAAATATACTTTAAGCGGAGATCCACTAACCGGAAGCGGCTGGGTTGACGGCGTTTATCATCATGAAGGCGACAGATATATTAATATTGTCTCCGGTCCATTTGATATGGCGCCGGGTGCCACACAAGAGGTTGTGTATGCAGAAGTTGGAGCGCAAGGGCAAGACAGGTCGGA
>JAJYMU010000138.1 GCA_021786655.1 Bacteroidota bacterium | reverse complement strand
CATAACAAAATTATCTTGCGTTATATCCTGATAAGTGCGGGAAACATTGTATCCGTAATTGTCGCCAAAATCTTTCCACCATCCGTGAGAGTAAGCAAGATTAAGTGAAAGATTAGACGCGGTTTTGTAGCCGAGACCAACAGTTACATATTTCTTATCGTAGTCGGTAGGATCACCCTGGTACGGCGACGGTTTATACATGAATCCGCCTCTCAAAGCAAATCCGCTGTTTGGAATTCTAACTTCAGCGCCGGCATTCAAATTATAAACGGTTCTGAAAAGTGATTTGATATAATTGTTGTTTTGTTCTCGCGTGATCTGGTCAAGACCGCTTGAGAACTGCATTTGAGTAAAATCAATCATTGTTGCATCGGCGCTCATAGTAACAATATCGTTTTTGAACGAACCGCCTAATGTAAATTCGTACGGAGTCGTGATATTGTACTCGCTCCGGTAATCAATTGGCGGATCGATTTTAAAAGTAGTCGTTGCGAAATTGCTTTCACCGTAAACGGAATAAGTTTCTTTTATTGTGTAAGTCCTTGGGAATCTTATTGTCGCGCCGAGATTAAATGAATCATTAACTTTAGCTAACATTCCGATCTTTGCATCCCAGCCGGAAATATCCCAATTCAAAATTGTATTTCTGTAAAACGATTGGAAGCCGGCAGTTCTGCTGTCGGTAGGATCAAGCTGTAATGTTGAAGGGTAATTATTCAACAAATTCTTTTCCCAATAATCCAACGTTCTTTTGAATGTGCCGGTGATAATGTTAATTGTTGCACCGACAAATACATTTTGTTCAACCTCAACAGCACCACCGAAGTACCAACTGTTAATTGTGCCTTCACTAAGGATGTTACCACTCTGGTTTAATTTTCCGTTTATTAAGGTAGTATCACCCAGAGAATTGTTGTTAGCATCGCGGAGTGTGTAGCTTAATCCTAAATTATATGCAAAGTCATTATCATCCGGATTCGAGGAATAAACCAAGTCTTGAATTTTAGAAGTATTACCCGGATTGTAACCGTCGAACTTAACAACGTTGTTATAATCTTTGAGTTGATTGTAGCCCAGCGCAAACACCAGACTTCCTCTTGACGTTGGAATAGGAAACGCAAATCCAAATTGGCTTAGTTTTGTAGAACTGTTGGAAGCGTTTGTACTGTTTCCAAAAAATGTTACGTTATTGCTCAAAGAATTATTTCCTAATGCGCCGTCAAATTGTAGTTTTCGAATTAGACCAAAACCAGCCGGATTAAAAATCGCGGCAGATAAATCATTGCTGATAGCAGTATACGCATTTCCCATTCCAAGAGATCTGGGACCGCTGATGATTCCCGGATCGCTCAACCTTAATGCATCGTTGAAGTCCTGCGCATGAAGTGTGCAAACCATCATCAGCAAGAACATTCCTAGAAACTTCAAATAGCTTTTCATAATTTCCTCAACGTTGTTGAATAATTAATACTGTACCAACGAAACAATAATTATCTTCCTCGACCACTTGATTCTCTAGAACCGGAACTCGAACGTCCTGAACTTTCAGAACGCGGCGCTTCAGAAGGTGCTGGCCGAGAGCTGGGTTCACTTCTTGGCGTATAGCTCGGAGCTGGTCTTTCGGAACGCGGCGGAGGAGAATAACTTGGACGTGAACTTTCTCCTCTTGTAGCTCGCCCAGATTCACCGCTTCTGCGATTCGAATTATCCCTAACCTGAGGGTTTTGTCTTTCATTTCTGTTGCGCGATCTTACCTCAGCGTTACGCGTGTTTGTATTGTTTTTCGGTGATTCTTTTGACACGCGCGAACCTGAACTGTTTCCATTATTGGCATCACGAGAGACTCTGACATTTCCTAGATCAACATTCAAACCGGTGTTAGCGTTTCTATCTCTAGTGGGATATCCTACTCCTGTAGCAGAACCTCTGCCGCCACCGCCTGAATTTCTATATCTAGTAGCAGAACCGCGGTCGCCTTCGTTACCTCTCGGTCTCAAAGCTGTGTATGATCTGTACTTATAATTTGTGTACGGCATATAGTTACCCCAGTAGTCGTTGTAATATCCCCATAGACTGTTGGGATAATAGTAGTTAGACCAGTAATAGCCGTGTCCCCAATAATAATAAGGACTGTAACCATACCAATCATACCCGAAAGGATCGTAGTAGTATCCTAAGTTAAAACCATATGAAGGATAATATCCCCAAAGGTATCTTCTGTATCCGGAATAACCGTTATCGTAGTTATAGTTATAATTATCGGGGTAATAGTTAGAGTCTGCCTGATCATAATACTGCGTGGAGTCCTGAGACTGGTCATTCTGCGCATACTGCCCGTCTCCGTTTGTGTATCCACCATTTCCATAACCAGTATCACGGACGGCAATTTGAGTATAACAACCACCTAACCATAAAAGCGGAACGACGGCTAATAATTTGATTAATGTTTTCATGACAACCACCCTTTAAAATTCTATATATCTTATACAAAAACTATACCCTTTTCAGTTCCAAAAGAAAGGTAGAAATGCAGCTATTTGAACGAAAACTAAGTTATGTGTATAGAAGAGTGAACTGATGTGTTCGTTTTGAAATACAAACGGCTAGAATAAACTTTTTACATATTCAACAAAAATACCTCTATCGGCACTGTTGCTGTTAATTCGTTTATTATCCAACAAATCTCTGAAATTAAGACCAAGCGTTAAACCTTCTCCAACCGACCAGCGCAGACCCATATTCAAATATCCGTTGCCTTTCCCAAGTGAACTGCCGGTATTATCGTTGGTTCCAAAATCGTATTCACCAAGCAATGAGACTCTTCCGCCAAGGGTTTTTTCGAAGCCGACGCCGATGTCTATGTCCTTGTCGCCATCATTTCTTTCAAGAGAATAGTTAATCACACCGTGAAGACTTAAGTAGCCGAAGAATTCAAAATTTTTTGATGCGGCAGCAAAGAATCCAGGAGACTTTATTTGGTATCGATCAAGATCGCGGTTATAATTTCCTTTTCCTTGTGAGTCAAAACCAACCGTGATAGCCGGCAACGCTTGACTCTCGTCGATGATTCTTCCTCTTATGTTAATGCCGGGAAGCTTATACCACTCAATATTTCCTGAACCGATAATATTACTTCCACCATAAGAAATCCCGAAACTAAAACCCTCGAAGACGCCGACTTCAATTTTTGAAACTACAACCCCGTTCGGCATAATATCCATGGATACGCCGGTAAATCCTTTCTGAAGGATTCCGGCGGTCGGCAAATCGATCAGATTTCTGTATTCGTATTTTGCATTCGAACCGCTCGTGCCTTGGCTAAATAATTGAGAGCTAATGAAAAGAATAAATATTAACGAAAAGATTTTTTTCATTGTGGTTTCGTCCCGCAAATCTTAAAAGTAAATTAGAAAGAATTTTTGTCTTATGCAGAAAAAACTAGGCGAAAGTAATTCCTATATTATCCAAGCAAGGGTTTATCTCTTTTTGAAAGTAGTTCCGGATTTACTGTCTTCAAGTAAAATACCTAGTTTGTTCAAATCATTTCTAATCTGATCTGCAAGAGAGAAATTCTTTTCTTTCTTTAGAGTTTCTCTTACCCCTATCAACAATTTAATTAAATCATCTTCCAATATACCCTCCGAAGATTTTCCTAATTGTTCCAAACTAATTATTCCCAGCACGTTATCAGCTACACCCTTCAAGAATTTCTTAGCGTCAACAAAAAACTGAATCTTAATTTTCTCATTATCAGAGATTATTTTATTGACCGCCTTTACAAAATCAAAAATTACCGCGACGCCTTGCGGCGTGTTGAAATCATCATCCATTACTTTGGCAAAGTCATCGTAGTATTTCTGAAAATTAAAATCGGGATTGACGCCATCGTCGGTTGCAGCTTTTAAGGAGTGTTCAATTTTTTCAGCAAGGTTTATGATTTTCTCAGCTCCCTTCTGAGCGGAGTCAAGTAGCTCGTCACTGAAATTAAGCGGTCCGCCATAATACGTTTGAGAGAAGAAAAGTCTTATTGCTTCGGCGGAGTATTTTGTAAGTATCTCTCTTGCGGTAAAAAAGTTGCCCAACGATTTGGACATCTTCTCGTTCTGAATATTTAAAAAACCAAAGTGCATCCAATAGTTTACAAATTTTTGTTCGAATGCCGATTCACTCTGCGCAATTTCGTTTTCATGATGTGGAAAAATCAGATCATTCCCTCCGGCATGAATGTCTATCGTCTTACCTAATAGATTCGTGCTCATTGCAGAGCATTCGATATGCCAGCCAGGCCTGCCTTTTCCCCATGGGCTGTCCCACGAAGGCTCACCTTCTTTTGCTTTTTTCCAAAGAGCAAAATCCAAAGGATTTTTTTTCTCATCATTAATTTCAATTCGAGCCCCCGCTTCCAGCTCATTAATATTCTTACCGCTTAGTTTTCCATACTCATTAAACTTCGATACATCAAAAAACACATTCCCGTTAACGTTGTATGCAATACCTTTCTTTTCCAAATCGGAGATTAAATTTATCATCGTTTCAATATGGTTCGTTGCCCTCGGATTAAAAGTTGCGGCGCTAACTTTAAGCTTTTTCATGTCATCGAAAAAAGCTTGTGCATAATAGGCAGCAACTTCCGATGCTGGTTTCTTTTCCTGTATCGATTTTTTGATAATATTATCATCTACATCAGTAATGTTCATTGTGAACTTTACTTTGAAACCTTTGAACTCAAGATATCTTCGTATTATGTCCGCCATGATAAATGATCGGGCGTTTCCGATATGGAAAAAATCATATACGGTAGGCCCGCAAACGTACATCGTCACGAAATCCGGATGAATTGGATGGAATTCTTCTTTTTTGCGTGAAAGTGTGTTATAAATCAGCATTTGCACTCGATAATTTATAAGTGATATTTACACATTTTGATAAGTTCTAACAACAAATAAATAAAAAAATAGTTTTTGATAAAAATTTAATTCTTTAACTCTTAGCTAAAAAAAATCTTTTTTAGACTTTGACATCTTTATTATTTTTTTTATTTTTTAATTAGAAATTAGAATAAAAAGCATAAATCTCTTTTTATCTCTATTTCGGATAATTGAGTCACAAAAGATAATACTTTAATTAATGGAGGATTAAAATGATTCGCAAATTTACAATTATTCTCTCCGCATTGATACTTATTACTGCATCAATAAGTGCGCAAACAGTGAAGTTAAGTTTTTCTCCGTATGGAGTGTCTCCGCGAGATGTCGTTAAATCCACTACTGACATTTATACTTACCCTTTCAACAGTTTAACAAATGTTGGCGTTGGAACATTGTGTTACTTTAAGGCAGCAATTACAGGCAAGAAATTTGCTTCACCGGTTTTTTCTATTACGACGAAACCGTCTGGTTCTACAGCTAAAATTGGTACAACAAAAGATGTTCAGAATGATTCCACTCAGATAGTTACGTTTACGTCTGACAAAGCGGGAACTTATGTACTTACTGTGACTGACGGAACTTATACAGGTACTGTAACATTTAATGCAGCAAAATACGTCGGTGTATATAACACAGTAATCAATGGAATAGATACCAAACTACAATGCAAAACATGCCATTCAGACAAAGTTGCTGAATGGGAAAATACAGGCCATTCAACAATGATGCAGAGAGGCGTTGATGGAATTGTGAGTTCACGCTATGGTGCATCATGCTTAGGATGCCATACAACAGGTTATGATAAAGACTCGACTGCTGTAAATGATGGTTTTGATGATTTTCCGTTTACATTCCCAACTACCTTAGCACCCGGAAATTATGCTAAATTGCTTACTCAATTTCCGGATGCGATGACAAGAGCAAACATTCAATGCGAAAGCTGCCATGGTCCGGCAAGTGGACACCTAGGTACTACAACGGATGAGAGAATGGTAGCTTCATGGGATGCTAAAGTTTGCGCTTATTGCCATGATTCAGGAACCCATCACTTCTTTCCAGACCAATGGGCAACTTCAAAACATGCAGTCTCCACTTCCTATCCAACCGGATCCGGACGTGAGATTTGCGTAAGATGCCATAGCGGGAAAGGATTTGCAGAATTTGTTGAAGGTGTTTCCACTACAGATCCCTATTTTGATGCCTCTTATGCACCAATCACTTGTGCAGCTTGCCATGATCCACATAGCGACGCAAATCAATTCCAATTGAGAACTGTATCGGCAGCCCTAGTTGCACCTGGCGGAACAACAACACAGGTTACTAATGCCGGTCTTGGTGCAATTTGTATGAATTGCCATCAATCAAGAACGGAAGCTAATGCGGCTATAGCTGGTGCCGGAACATCAGCTATCAATTTGCGATTTGGTCCTCATTATGGAGCGCAAGGCGATATGTTGGAATCGAACAATATGCTAGAATTGGGCGGACAAAAATTAGCTAAGACAAATCATATCGGAGCTACTGTTGACGCATGCGTAAGATGTCACATGTACACAAATAATGTAACCGCTGATGCACAGGGTAATATAATCAAAATGGGTGGTCACACTTTTAGTATGATGTCCCCTGATGGAACAGATAATATGGAAGCTTGTGCACAATGCCATGGCTCCACATTCGGAACCGGTTTCGATCAAGTTAAGTTTTACCTGAACGGCACCGCTGATTTTGATAACAACGGTGTTGAAGAAGGAATACAAAACGAAGTCAGAGGAATGATTCCAAACGTAATGACACAATTAGCAACGACAATACCAGGTGTGGTGCTAAGCAAAGGGTACGGATTTACGAAAGATGATGGAACGTGGTTTGGATTCCCCACCCCTTCTCCCCAATGGACAAAAGATCAATTGAGTGCATATTGGAATGCATTTACCGCATTTGAAGATAAGAGCGGTGGTATCCATAATCCAAAATATATTGTTACTGCACTTAGAGGTGCAATGAAACTCTTAGGTATCGCAACTGCAGTTAAGCAAGATTACCAGGATACAGTGCCAACAGATTACATTGTATATCAAAACTATCCTAATCCATTCAACCCATCAACTAATATCAGATTCGCATTACCTAAAGAATCTCATGTTAAATTGACTGTATTTGATGTAACCGGCAGAGAAATCGTTACACTGGTTAACGATAATCTTAATGCTGGTGTTCATACAGTTGAATGGTCTGCAAAAGACTTGGCTTCCGGTATGTACCTCTACAGAATAGAAGCTGGTAGTTTTGTAAAAGTTAACAAGATGATTTTGCTCAAGTAATTCTTTCTCAATAAACTTTTACTGGGACCCCCAATTACTGGGGGTCTTTTTTTATCCGTTAAAAAAAACGTTCTCAATTTTTGATATATTTCAATTGTAAAATTTTGCGAGTTTATGATGAGGATCGAAAAAGACTCATTAGGAGAAGTAGAACTACCCGATGATTCTGCGTACGGAATTCATTCGTTAAGAAGCTGCAACAATTTTATAAAATCGGGGGAAAGAATCCATCCATATCTCATCAAAGCTTTTTTCGAAGTTAAACTTGCAGCTGCCGAAACAAATTACAAATGTGGAATTCTTCTGAAAGAAAAATATGAAGCCATACATGAAGCGATTCATATTTTACTTACTGAGAGTGAACAGTGCATACAAGGCAAGTCGGATGACATTTACAAAAAGATTATTGTTGATCCTTACCAAGGAGGCGCCGGAACATCTTTAAACATGAACGTTAACGAGGTGATTGCCAATACTGCACTCAAGATCGCAAACAAGAATTGCGGAGATTATTCTTCCATTCATCCATTGGACGATGTGAACTTAAGCCAATCGACAAACGATACATTTCCCACAGCATTCCGAATTGCTGCAATTTATATGCTGCGAGAGCTTGCAGATTCTTTCGCAAAATTGCAAAACTCTCTTCAGAAAAAAGAAAGTGAGTTCAAGAATGTTTTGAAACTTGGAAGGACTCAGTTTCAAGATGCGGTTCCAATTACTCTGGGACAAGAATTTGGCGCTTATGCACAAGCCATTGCCCGTGACCGCTGGAGAATTTATAACGCCGAAGAACGGTTGAGATCCGTTAATCTTGGAGGAACTGCCGTTGGAAATTCTGTAAGTGCGCCAAAAGATTACGTCTTAAACGTGAACAGTATTTTGAAAAAAATTACAAAACTTCCAATCGCCAAAAGTGAAGACTTGATTGACGCAACACAGAACATGGATGTGTTTGTTGAAGTTCACGGATTGGTGAAAGCTGGCGCTACTTCTATAATTAAGTTATGCAACGATCTGCGTTTTATGTCAAGCGGTCCCAACGGAGGCATAGGAGAAATAAATCTTCCGCCAATGCAAGCTGGCTCCAGCATTATGCCGGGCAAGGTTAATCCGGTAATTTTAGAGAACGCGATTCAAATCAGCGAGCTAGTAAAATCCAATGATATGTTGATTAGCAACTTGATATCTTCCGGAAATCTGGAGCTTAACGCGTTTGCGCCGTTAATCGCACACTCTTTTCTAAAGTCTCTCTCTTACTTAAAGGATTCAAACATAAATCTCGCTCTCAAATGTATCGATGGCATCACAGCCAACATTGAGCGCTGCAAACTAAACTTAATCAATTCATCAGCTATCGCTGCTTCGCTGATAACCACTTTTGGTTATGAAACGATACAGGAACTTGTAAAGTATGCATACGAACATGAAATGCCTTTTGTAAAAGCGTTGATGAAAAGTAAGCTTTTGAGCGAACAGGAATTATTTAATATCATTTCAAAAGATTTGGGGATAGACATTGAGTAAAGTTGCACAATCAGAACGGACTCACATTGCATTTGTCGGCAGAAGAAACGTTGGCAAATCTTCGCTGATGAATAAATTCATTGGACAAGATTTAGTGATTGTAAGCGATACGCCCGGCACAACTACCGACCCCGTTAAAAAATCCATGGAGTTGCTTCCTTTCGGTCCTGTCGTACTTATTGATACAGGCGGAATAGACGATGTTGGCGAACTTGGAGACAAACGAATCGACAAAACTGTCAGAATTATTTCCGAAGCAAATTTCGCTCTCGTCGTGCTGGATTCTCAATCCCCTATTTCTAGCGATGAACAAAATCTGCTAGATCATTTAAGGAAATTAGAGCTCCCGTTCTTAGTTGTTCTCAACAAAAGCGATCTTGGTACAAACTACCAAATCATCGAAGAGTTGAACAAAGCCGGCATCAAATTTCATTCGGTGTCTTGCAGAACAGGTGATGGCATTTATGAACTCAAAGAAAAAGTTTCCGCGCTGCTTCCAGCGGAAGAAGAACATCCTTTAGTTGGAGATTTGATCAAGCAGCACGACGTAATTGTTCTTGTAGTTCCGATCGATTTGGGCGCGCCGAAAGGACGTTTGATAATGCCGCAAGTGCAGACAATCCGCGAGTCTCTAGATGAAGATGCAATTGTTATAGTCGTAAAAGATAAAGAACTGAGAGCTGCACTTGACAAATTAAGCCAGCCTCCAAAATTAGTTGTAACCGATAGTCAAGCAATCATGAGAGTAAGTGCAGACGTTCCGGATGAGATACCACTTACAACATTTTCGATACTGATGGCGCGTTACAAAGGCGACCTTGCCGAATATGTCAACGGCATCAAACGAATTGAAGAATTAAAACATGGCGACAAAGTTTTGATCGCCGAAGCTTGTTCACATCATGAACAGGAAGACGATATTGGCAAGGTAAAAATTCCTCGATGGTTGAGACTGCACACGAAAAAAAATCTCGATATCGATATCAAGAACGGCCAAGA
Organism: Bacteroidota bacterium; assembly: GCA_021786655.1. Classification (GTDB taxonomy): domain Bacteria; phylum Bacteroidota; class Ignavibacteria; order Ignavibacteriales; family Melioribacteraceae; genus Fen-1258. The sequence continues at coordinate 4,018 of JAJYMU010000138.1, read as the reverse complement.
CTTTCCAGAAAATCTTTCCGAGTATAAACTAATAGTTCATTGCGGCGGATGTATGTTGACGCGTAGAGCCATGCAGATGCGAATCAAACAAGCGAAGATTGCCGAAGTCCCGATTGTGAATTACGGCTTGGCAATTTCGTACATGCACGGAGCCATACCGCGCGTTTTAATGCCTTTTAGCGAAGCCATCGCGGCTTGGCAAACATCGAACAAAAATGGATGATTGTTTTTCCTAGATCAGTTGTTTTTCGCACCGGATGATTTCAAGAATTCTATCGTTTCCTTTATCCCTTCTTGATAAGCCACTGGTTTATAATTAAAAAAGTTTTCGAACTTTGTCGAGTCGAAATAATAATCGAATTCACTTTGGTAAATCATTTCATAGAGTTCATAAATTGTCTTGTCGAATAAACCGGCAGCTTTAACCATCCATTTCTTCAGTACAAAATAATTTGGTTTAACACCAAGTTCGCGCGCAATCATCTCGATAAAAGTTTTTCCATCCACGGGTGGGTTGTAAGTCGGCATGTGCCAAACTTGATTAAATGCCTCGTTATTGTTTGCAAGCAAGTATAGCGCTCTGCTGCAATCAAGCGTGTAAGTATAGGAATGAAGGGTAGAAGCATCGGCCAGCCATTGTGCGCGTTTTCCTTTCATTAAATTATCAATCGCAAGAACATACGGTACGCTCGATTTTGTAGCGTACGGTCCATAGAAATCAGCCGCTCTCGTAATCATTGCCGATAAATTTCCGCTCTTGAATTCTTGTTCCAACTGTAAAGCAATCTTTGCCCGGAGTTCTCCCTTTTTTGAACAAGGATTGTACTGAGTTGTTTCTGTCATCTTGCCGTCAACTTTACCGTACATATAAACGTTATCAAAAAAAATTAACTTAGCGCCGGCTGATTTGCATGCGTTGATTGTATTCTCCATTATCACCGGCCACTTTTCTACCCAAACGTTGTAATTGTAAGCGAGCCCGGCAAGCAAATAAACAACATCAGAACCTTTGACGGCACTAAGGGTATCTTCATAAGAAGTAAGATCTCCTCTAACAGATTCTGCACCTTTTACTTGAACGCCGCTTCTTGAAAAAAGTCTAACACTTTGTTCATGTTTAAGTAATTCATTTGTGAGTGGGCTGCCGATTGCACCACCGGCGCCTAAAATTGTATGTATCATCTTTCTCCCGTGATTGTCTTACAGATTAAGAATTGATTCGTAGTTTATTAATTAACAACAGAAAATCCTCCGGTAGTTCCGAATCCAAAAAGATTTTTTTTTGCGTGTGAGGATGGATAAATCCCAACGTCTTGGCATGAAGCGCCTGACGCGGCATTACTTGAAGCAAATTATCTATTCTCGATTTCATTTTTGGTAATTGTGAACCATACACAATCACTCTGCCGCCGTATGTCGGGTCGCCGAAGATCGGATGTTTTATGTGCGACATATGAACACGTATCTGGTGTGTACGTCCCGTTTTCAAATGTAATTTGACTAACGATGCGAACTCAAATTCTTCGATCACTTCGTAAAAAGTGTGCGCGTGTTTTCCTTCAACGGGATGGACTGTAAATATTTTTCTATCTTTTGTACTTCGCGTAATATTGCCAACCACTTCGCCTTTACTCTTTTTAAAGATGCCCCAGCAAACAGCCCAATATTCTCTTTCGATCGAGTGATCGTAAAACTGCTTCGCGAGCCGTGCATGAGTCCATTCATCTTTTGCAATCAAGAGAAGTCCACTCGTATCTTTATCAATACGGTGAACAATTCCCGGTCTGCCAGGTACACCTGTTGTGCTTAATTTTTTTGTGTGATAAAGCAGTGCATTAACGAGCGTGCCGGTATAATTTCCCAGAGAAGGATGCGCTACCATCCCAGCCGGTTTATTTACAACCAGCAGATAATCATCCTCATAAATAATGTCGAGAGGAATATCTTCGGCTTCATTTTGCTCAGGTCGCGGAGATGTCGGAATGGTGAGTTCAATTACGTCTAACGGGACAACTAAATAATTTGATTTGACAATTTTTCCGTTAGCGGTAACACAATTTGCTTTTATAAGTTTTTGAATGCGGGAACGTGTGGCATTTTCGACGGTGTTGGCTAAGAAAACATCAATGCGTTCTTTCTTTTTTCCCTCCGGAATTTCAATCTTTATTTTCTTCTCTGTTACTATCTTGGCCATCAGTCAAACTTTTATTTGATATTTCCAACGTTTCATCTGCAACAATTTCCTTTTCATCGAGAGGATTTGATACTGAAACCGGTACATCGCCAGCGGCTATTTCTACTGGCGGGCGGTAAAATAAAATTAACAGAATCACGCCAATGGTAACGCTTGAATCCGCAATATTGAATATTGGAAATCGGTCAAAAGTTCTGCCGAAAATCGTGAAATCAAAAAAATCGAAGTTGAAAAAATCGACAACCTTACCGTAGAACACGGGTGCGTAACCATAAAACACGCCGTAGAAAGTTCTATCAATTAAATTTCCGATTGCGCCGCCCAAAATAAATGCCAGCGCAAGTTTTACAATTAATTTTTGATGACGGGATTTCCACAAATAATAAAATATGCCGATGCTTGCCAGCAAAGAAAAAATCGAGAGGAGCAATTTAGAAGTTTCGTTTACATCTATGCCGAAAGCGATCCCGGGATTTTCTACAAAAGTTATCTTAAAAAAATCTCCGATAACGTTGATGCTCTGTCCGTACGACATGCCTTCGGCTTTCAGATGGAGAAGAGGAAGCGTTCCCCCTTTCACTAAGAATTTTGTTACCTGATCGGTTATAACAATGAACAAAGTTAGGAATAGTACTCTCAAAACAATTCTCGCTCTAATAAAGAATAAATTACATCGATTTCATTTTTTGTTTTACCTGCAGACAATGCTGTGTATGTGGAACTGCCGCAAGTCTGTCTTTCGGAACCAACGGACATGTAGGACACAAGTTTTGCGGTTCATCAATACATTCGATGCAAATGCCGTAAGTACCGCTTTCAATTCTCTGAAGCGCATCATCAAGATAGCCCAAAAATTTGTTTTCGCGCTGAGCCCACAGGTAAAGTTTCTCGCGTTCCATTGCATCCGTTCCCTGTTCTGCCATGTGAAGCGAGTAAGGAGAATTTTCATTAACATACTGACCGGTTGTCGGGTCCATCATCTGTTCTTTCAGAACTTGAAGCTGTTCGATGATTTCGTTCCTCTTATCGAGAATAATTTTTTTAAACTCGTCAAGATCTTTTTTGGAATAACCATGGATCTTCTTTACTTTTTTAGTCGGAGAGATCACCTCAACGTGTTTTCGCGATTTGGAGAACTTTGGGACCTTACTGGTTTTTTTTACCGATGATTTTGGCTTAGCGATTTTCTTCACTGCTTTTTTCGGTTTGCTCGCCGCCTTCTTCACTGGTTTTGATTTGGCAGCGGTCTTCTTCACAGTCTTTTTATTAGTTTTTTTAGCCATTTGGTGCCTCCCGTTAACTATTTAATTCTTTGACTTAGCAACAACGATCGAACAATCGTAATCGCCAATTTTCCAATCTTGTTTAAAGCCGTCAAGCTTCAAATCCGAATCCAGTTTGTCTGCCAGAACTTCATTGGAAATATAATCAGAAAATTGTTTTACATAACCAACAAATTTTTGATCTGATGAGAATGAAACCGTAATTCGATCAACCACATCGAAGCCCGCATCTTTGCGCATGTTCTGAATTCTATTCACAAATTCACGCGCGTACCCTTCGGCAATTAATTCCTCGGTTAGTTCAGTATCGATGGCAACTGTAATTCCTTCTTCGCTTTCTACAATCCATCCTTCGATTTCATGACTAACAATTTCAACATCTTCACGTGAAATTTTCACCGGCTGACCGTCAATCGTAAGTTCCAGCTCTCCGCTCTTTTCAATTTCAACGATTTGGCTCTTATTCATTTCCTTGATCGCATTAGTCAACGCCTTAACCAGCTTGCCGTATTTCGGTCCCACTACTTTGAAATTCGGTTTC
>JAJYMU010000079.1 GCA_021786655.1 Bacteroidota bacterium | reverse complement strand
GGTTGACCAAGTATGAAATAAAAATAAGGAACCCGCCAACTGCAAAAAGTTTGTAACTGAATTTTGGATAGTTATAACATTCAGGATTTCTTGCAAGGTACGTTCCTAAAATTCCCCCGGCAATTACGTAACCCGCCCACGGGAAAATCGGGAATAACGATCCGGTGCCTTGATAAAAGTACGCCGCAAAAGGAATCGGCAAATGGTTCGCCCAATTAAGTGATTCTGTATATCGGTACGCGGCAAAAAAGAAAATCACACCAACAATAAAAACCGCATACTCATTCAAACGATATCGCTCGGCGATGTATGTTAAAATCAAAATCAAAAATAGACCGATGCCAATTAGATGAAGCGCATCAATCGTGAAGAAAGTAAGCCATTGATAATGAGTGACCTGGCTGAAATCGAACATGCGCGGCGTTGGAAAACGCAGCAAGTAACCGATCAATACAAGAACGAGAAACCTTCTGAAACCTTTTGCTACTCTCGGATTTTCAAAAAACGGCTGCGAATAAGATTTCAACAGATATGTAAACGCAACACCGGAAGTGAACATAAATATCGGTGCGGTAAAACCGCGTATGGTAAGCCAAACATCGTACATGGACGAATCAAACGTTCTGTATTGATCGCCCAGAAATGTGTCGATTGTGTGACCTTGCACCATCATCAATACAGCCATGGCGCGCATTAAGTCCAGGAAAATAATTCTCTTTCGATAATTTGGTGACAACTAAAACTACCTTTTATTTTAAAAGCAAAAATAACTAAAGAATAACATTTATTGAAATCTGTAAATCCGCCGCAAAACAAAAAAGCCCCCGATTTCTCGGAGGCTATAACTGAAAATTCCGGTTCTTAGTTTTTTGGATGTTTATCTACCCAATCTTTCAAGAACTTAACTATCTCAACAGTTGATGTGCCCGGCGTGAACAATTCACCGACGCCGATTTCTTTTAACTTCTTGAGATCGTCTTCGGGTATAATGCCGCCGCCGAAGAGCAAAATATCATCCACATTTTTTTCTTTCATCAAATTCATGATTCGCGGAAAAATTGTCATGTGCGCGCCGGATAAAATACTTATGCCGATTGCGTCAACGTCTTCTTGAATTGCCGCTTCGACTATCATTTCTGCAGTTTGCCGCAGACCCGTGTAAATTACTTCCATGCCGGCGTCGCGCAGTGCGGCGGCAACAACTTTTGCACCCCTGTCGTGTCCGTCCAATCCCGCTTTTGCAACCAGCACTCTAATTTTTCTTTCCATTTCTTCTCCCAAACTTTAACTGCATATTTTAACTTGGTTAAAAATACTACCGGCTCGGTGAAAAGACAAACTTTGGTTAACCCCGCGACCCGCTTTGACCGCTTAGCTGGGCAAGTTAATCGCAAGGTTAGAAAGACAACTCTTTATTCTTCAACCGTTTTACCTGTCCGTCGTTGTTGAAAGGAAAATTAAAAAGGGCAATTTATTTTTAATGTTCGCGATCGCGGTATCGATCTCCGCGGAATCGGCTGTTGTTAATTCTGCATCAACAAGATTTTGATCCATTACATAACCCTCAATTAGTGATTGATTATTGAGAGACACAAAGCAGAGTGTCTCAAAGTATTCATTTCTAAACCTCCGAGGTTAGTATAAACCTCGGAGGTTTATTATTAGAACAAACTATTTTACCAGCAGCATTTTCTTTGTGATAGAGCTTGTACCATCCGATAAATTATAGAAATATACTCCGCTGGATAAGTTGCTTGCATTGAATTCTACTTCATGCTTGCCCGCCTCATAAACCCCGTCAGCAAGAATTTGAATCTCTCTTCCAAGTACGTCAAACACTTTTAGTTTTACCTGGCTCTTCTGAGGAAGCGAGAAACTAATCTTTGTGGATGGATTAAATGGATTGGGATAATTTGATATGGTTAAGTTGTTATTGTTTTCTGCTGATGTATTTATTTCTTGAGCGGGCATTAATTCTGAATTCTGAGCAAGATTATTTGAAAAAACACCAAACCTTTTTACAATTTCTATTTGACTAACTAATTCATCATTCGGGTATTTCCGTTTCAATTCTTCGAAGTAAGTATCAGAATTTACTTCATCCCCATAGAACAAATGATAAAATGTGCCAAGAGTGAATAATGTGTTCTTTTCTATTGCGTCGTTAACATTATTTTTTTGTAAAATCAAAAGAAGATTGCTAATAGCACTTTTATATAAACCAGAATTTGCAAACTGGTGTGTTTCCAAATCAAGTGCTAATGCATAAGTTTCATTCCCTTCCTTAATAAGCGATTTTATTTCATTGTCTGAATATGTTTGATAGTCTTTTTTGCCGGCTTGAGTAAAGCATTCTTCTATTTTACAAAGAGCATACTTACCAAGCAGTTCGTCTTTGTGATTCTTAAATACATTTAGAAAAAGTGGAATTGCTTCATCATATTTCTTGTCTTTCTGTTTATCAAGTGCATTTGCCAGATCGTCATCACCACCTTGCACACTCAAACTTGTTGTTTCAGCTATTCCTTGTTTATCGGTTGGCACAACCATTGCCCTTCCCGAATTAGGATCTGATGACAAACCTGGATTTGCTGTGATTGTAGAAGCGCTTGTATAAAAATATGTATCGCTGTAATATGGATAAATTGTATAGTTCCACCAATCTTTTTGTGCGTTAATTGTGCAATAATCGGTTGCACTAATTGCACTCGTTCCTGCACCATTGCTATAAATACTATTTTGCCCGCCATAAGAACTACCTGAACCTACTACCGGGTTTGAATAATATGAAGCGCTAATTCCCCAACTTCCGTTGTTCCTTATAACATTATAGCCTGGATAATATCCATTACCAAGCATGTTAGGCGAACAATGATCGCTACAAACGATACCCGCATAATTGTATTGAATTGTATTCCAGTATAATGAGGGACTGGAATAGTACTGGCAGTAAATTCCAGTGTACTGATTATTTTGAATATGACAATAGGCGATATAAGGCGAGGAATGGTAACAATAAATCCCATTGGCAGCATATTGAATTGTACAATACTGCAAGTTACCGCTACTACCGCTATTAAATTGTATACCTCCCCATGTACCAGAAGCTCCGCTTCTGCTAAAAGTAATACCACTTGAAGAATTGCCAACTGCGCTAAGAGTTCCATTTACTATCAGCGAAGCACCACTTGCAAATGTTAGTATTACTCCTGGTTGTAAATTCCAGGTATCTCCGGCTGGAATGGTCACATTTTGATTAAATGTTCCGCCAAAGTGTTCAACTGTATATTTTAAGGCGGCGTAAGCATTTATACGTCCATAACCAAAGTAATCATTTCTACCATTAGCGTAAGAATATTGACCAACCTTATCGGCTGTGTTTTCTACAATTGTTTTAACCTGAGCAGGTGTTAGTGAGTTGTTAACTGATTTTATTAACGCAGCTAACGCTGATACTTGCGGTGCAGAAAATGATGTACCACTTGTTTTCAAAATATCATTAGTAAAACTGTTGTTTATATCTGTTGACCATAAACCCGTATTTGCATCTGTTCTGCCCGGTGCATTTACTGCCACAAAAGAACCGTAATTCCACCCGTCAACAAAGTTATTATTTTGTTGAGAACCACTCACTGCAATAACATTTGGGTATTGGGCGGGGTAACATGGATATGGTATGTTTTCACATGGAAGAACATCACCATACGCGGTAGAATTTCCGGCAGATGCTACAACAACTGAATTCTTGCCAACAGCATAAGTTATTGCATCTCTTACTAAAGAATAATCCCAATTGTAATAATAATAACGTGTGAGTGTAGAACCATTACTCTTGAAAAGAGCAGAGCAACTTGTAAATCCTTCCTTTATTGTCTTGAAGCTCAAATTTATAACTTGAGCACCTGCATCTGCAGCGTCTTTTATTTTTTGGGCTAATACTGTTCTGTTAATATCATCATTATTGGGCTGGTAGGTTAATAGTTTTACATTCCAGCCCAATGATGCAACACCTCTGCTATTAATATTAGTTTCTGCGCCGGCAAATCCGGCAACATTAGTTCCATGGGGACCGATTATGCCAGCCGGATTATTATCACCACCGGCAATTTTTGATTGCAAATCGGAATGTGTTAGTTCTACTCCGGATTTTTCAATTAAAGCTATTTTAATATCAGGGCTTCCTTTGGTTATTCCCCATGCATTAGGCGCGCTAATTGTATTTAGATACCACTGTCCGCCATTAGCATAGTATTGGTCATTCGGATATTCTGCACAATCTACTAATTGAACAGGTCCGTGAGCATATTCTACTTCTTTTTGTTTGCTCAGTTCAGAAGTAATGGTTTCTATATCTACTTGTTTCGGAAATTTAATAATAAACACTCTTGCAAGATTTGGCAGCTTTTTTATTTCAGCTGTTTTAACATCAATAAATAAAGTATCCTCATCTTTGGCGTTTGCTATTGCTTTACTAATCTTTAAATCAGGTAAATCTAACTGTCTGTTTTTACAAAAGTCAGAAAAGGTTTTTTTGATATTAGAAAATTTGTTAGATATGAAATTTCCGTCAACATCTTTTTTGCCGTTTGGGATATTAATTAAATCGCTGGGTTTAAATTTCACATAGATCATGTTTGATAATCTTTCGCCTTTATCAGAAATGGTTACCGGCGCTTCTGAAAAAATTTGCGCTCTCAATGAAGAGGTAAATTGGTTAATTAACATTAAGCAGAACAATAAAATCAAAAAGATGTTCTTTTTCACTTTTTGTTACTCCTTAGTTGGTTTGTTATTCAATTATCTTCACTATAGGTAGCTTAAATTTAGTTGGGTAAAGATCATATTTTGGTGTTTTACCACGACTAATCTTCCACCAATCATTTAAGATAAAGTTTCGAAGGTTTTTTGAAATGCCTGAGAACATATCGTAAAAATAAATTCCAGATTTTACTAAGTATAGTCCTGGTGGTAAAGGTAAGCCAGTATAATTGATTGTTTGCGGGATTTTACGCTTTATACTACCTTCATAATATTCACCTGCTTTGAGAAATATATTAAAATCGGTACCATATGGATCATGAGGAAAAAAAGAAATTGGAGGATAATTTTCATTATATAGAACAACCCAAGGTAATGGACCAGAATCTCCTCCACCGGAGAAATGTAAAGTGCGGTTACTAAGATTAGTAATTCTTTCTGTATATTCTAAATAATCACCTATTCTATATTCTTGTTTATCTGTCCTGCCTTCCACATAAAATGTTTGTTTCATCTCTTTGGTTTTTATCTTTCCTTCGCTATCCACATCTAAGGTATCCAGCTTTACCTTTCCTTTAACAAGAAATATCTTTGCAGAATCCATATCATAATCGTTCAAAAAATAACGGATCTTAAACTCTCCGTTATAGGGGGAATCCTGCTTAGTAAATTGGAATGCGTAATTACCGCTTGAGTCAGTACTGACACCCCAATTGAAACTATCAACATAAACCAGTGCATTACTGTATTCTGTTTGATTTTGTAAGATTACTTTCCCTCTAAACGAAAAAGAATACTTTTGTGTGGGGAGAGGTAAAAGTGAATTATCATTACAACCCAACATAAGAGATATAAGTACTACAGATATGATTGCAATTCTTTTCATTGTTCACCTCACCGTTATTTCTTTTGCTTCTCTTCCTTCCTCAAAAGTTAGGAAGGTCTTACTTATATTGAGCAATAATTTGTTAGCTACGTCATATTTCCCCCGCGCTGGTTAATTGGATTTGTTGTTTAAGAAGATGTGGTATTGAAGCATTTTAAATCTCCCCGTAAACTCTGAAACAAGTTAACGAATATTTTATTAAAAGCAATCAGTATAACTACCATGTTTTTTGAAAAAGCATTGGAAATTAAACGAAAAACAAATGGAGAATGTTTTTTACACTACCAGAAATTAGTTCGAAAAAAATTCCCGGAATAACAGCTGCCTTTTTTCAGTCATAACTACAACCAATTACTCAATAAATTTTGGATTTTTTTTCGGTTCCTTTCTTATTTTAATACTAACTTTTCGAGAAGATCATGTTCAAAAAAATTCTTTTCGCCGTCTTTATAATTTCATCCACAATATTCGCACAATTCGGTTCGCAGGATTCAGGCGGAAAGCTTTCTCCGCTTCAAGCGTGCTACGATATTAAGTTCTACGACATCAGCATTACTATCGACCCTAATGAAAAAGCAATTGCCGGAACTGTATTGATGAAAGCCGTGACCACAACAAAAGTCTCAAAAATTTTAGTCGACCTCGATCAATCATATCAAATCAATGACGTTGAAATGGTTTCTTTAGACAACAAAGAATCGGCGCTCAAGTATGACCACACGGACGGAAAATTACTCATCAATTTTCCGGTGATAATGAAGAAGGGAGAACAGTTTACAACAAAAATTTCTTATGCGGGTCTTCCGCGCGTTGCCAAACGTCCGCCTTGGGATGACGGATTTATATGGCAAAAAACAAAAAGCGGTAAGGATTGGATCACCGTTACATGCCAGGGCGGCGGCGCAGACATTTGGTGGCCGTGCAAAGATCACCCGTCGGATAAACCCGATTCCGTCTTTCTTCACTACACCGTTCCAAGCGATGGCGATTGCATTGCAAATGGAAAATTGAGGTCAGTGGTTGATAACAAAGACGGAACGAAAACATGGAACTGGTTTGTATCAACTCCAATCAGCAATTACTGCGTTACGTTTTATATCGGTCCGTATAAAGAAATTGATTACGATTACACTAGCGTTACCGGCGAAAAATTTCCGTTTCAAGTTTTTGTTCTTCCGGAAAATTATAATAAGGCAAAAGAACACGCGCCTCAATTTCTCACACACATGAAAGTGATGGAAGAATTATGCGGTCCGTACCCGTTCCGCGGGGATAAATATTCCGTTGTCGAAGCGCCGCATCTCGGCATGGAACATCAAACCGCAATTGCGTACGGCTACGGCTGGAAAGACCATCCGCAATTTCCATTTGACTGGCTTCATCAACATGAATTTTCTCACGAGTGGTGGGGGAATCTTGTTACGTGCAAAGATTGGAGCGACTTTTGGATTCACGAAGGAATTGGGACTTACATGCAGCCGCTTTATCTCGAAAAAGTTTTCGGCAAGGAAATGTATTTTAAATACATGAAAAGCATCAAAAACTTTTCGAACAAAACTCCTGTCGCACCGCGCGGCGAAAAAACTTCCGGCGAAACTTATAATTTAGATATCTATTATAAAGGCGCTTGGATAGTTCACACTCTCCGTTATTATCTCGGCGATGAAACGTTTTTCAAAGTGCTGCGAAGGTGGGCTTATCCGACCGAAGAAATGGAAAAAATTAAAGACGGAAGACAGTGCCGGCTTGCAACAACGGATGAACTGCTGGATATCGCCCAAAAAATTTCCGGCAAAAAACTGGATTGGTTTTTCGAAGTTTATTTGCGCCACGCACCGCTTCCAAAACTTAATATCAAGTATGATACTGACAACGCCGAACTGAGCTGGTCAACGGAAAATGATCTTCCGTTTCCGCTGCCTGTCGAAGTAAAAATTGGAGGCAAAACTTTTCGCGTTGAAATGATAGACAACAAAGGCACTGTCAATCTGCCGCAAGGAGCAGAATTAGTCGTTAATCCTAATGAATGGATTCTAATGGATAAGGTTAATTACGTTAACCAACGGTGATCAATCGAAAAAAATTTGAATGAGCCATTAGCAATTCATTTGCGATGATCTAAAACTAAAGGTGAAATATTCTCACGAAACATTTTTCACGAACCGCATCAATTCTTATTGCGCTGCTAGTAACATTTCTTTGGTCAACTTCCTTCGTAATAATTAAAATCGGTTTAAGCGAAATTCCTCCGCTCACTTTCGCCGGCTTACGATATGCACTCGCGTTTATTTGTCTTCTCCCGTTCGCATTCAGAAAAGAACGCGTTGCCGAAATAAAAAACTTAGACAGCAAAAGTTGGTTTAAACTTGTGCTGCTTGGCTTCATGTTCTACTCGTTCACTCAAGGAGCGCAATTTGTCGGTCTCTCACTTTTACATGCTGTTTCTGTCAGCCTGCTGCTAAACTTCACGCCGATAATTGTTGCCGTGATGGGAATTTTTTTATTGTCGGAAAGACCAACCGTGCTGCAGTGGTCCGGCGCATTTCTTTTTATAATTGGAATCCTCACTTATTTCTATCCAGTTGATTTATCCGGCGGCGAAACGCTGGGTGTTCTCGTGATGATAATCGGTGTGCTTGCAAATTCCGGTTCCGCAATCATGGGAAGAGAAATTAACAGAAGCCGGCGGCACGATCCGCTCACCGTTACGGTGATCAGTATGGGTGCCGGCTCAATTGTTTTGTTAATTGCCGGATTGATTGCACAAGGTTTACCATCAATTAGTTTAACAAATATTTTACTGCTGGCGTGGCTCGCGGTTGTAAACACTGCCATGGCATTTACATTATGGAATTTGTCTCTGCGCACATTAACCGCAATGGAATCAAGCATTATCAACGGGACGATGTTAATTCAAATTGCTTTGCTTGCATGGATCTTTTTAGGTGAATCTATTACTTTGAAGGAAGTCGTTGGTATGTTAATCGCGGCGATCGGCGCGCTGCTGGTTCAACTGAAAAGGAAAGTTTGAAGTGAAAAACATCACCGCCATCGGTGAAATACTGTATGATATTTATCCGGATGAAAAACGGCTCGGCGGCGCGCCGTTTAATTTTATTTATCACATCTGGAAAATTACTGGCAAGGCAAATTTTGTTTCGAGTGTTGGCAACGATGAGAACGGAAAAGAACTTTTGGTTTATCTTAACTCAATCGGCTTCAACACAAATTACATTCCAGTTGATGACGAACATTCCACCGGCATTGTTCAAGTAAAAATACTCGAAGATAAAACTCCGCGGTTCACAATATCGCCGGAATGCAGCTACGATTATTTCACTCTCAATGAAAAAACAAAAGACTTAATTGATAACGAAACCGATCTAATTTACTTTGGAACACTTTCTCAAAGAAGTGATTTCTCGCGCAGCACGATTGCGTCTGTGCTCAACAATAAATCAAAAAAATATTTCTGCGATCTAAACCTTCGTCATGATTTCTATACAAAAGAATTAATCAAACAAAGTCTATTGGCAAGTAACGTTTTAAAACTTAATTCGGACGAATTGGAAAAGCTGAAATCGCTATTCGGTTTAAGCTCATCAACACAAATGGCAATACATCAACTCATCTTTGAGTTTAGCATCGACATACTTTGTATAACGCTTGGGGCAGACGGCGCAATTCTTTCTACGAAAAATGAAATGAGCACTTACAAAACGAGTAACATTTCTCCCATAGATACACTCGGCGCCGGTGATGCTTACGCAGCAATTTTGTGTCTCGGCTACCTAAACGAAATGCCCATCGACGAAATAAATAAATTAGCCAATGAATTTGCTTCCAGCATTTGCATGGTTAACGGCGCGCTGCCAAAAGATGATTCTATTTACGAGAAGTACCGGGTGGTTTTTAAAAGTTGAGTGCCCGCAAAGCGGGCACTCACCCCCTTCCTTATTTCACATACATCAGCTTAAGCGATTTCGTAAATCCGGAACCGCTGACAGTAAAAATATAAACTCCGCTCGCGGCAACCTGTCCGCCGTCGTTCATGCCGTCCCATTTCAATTTGATTATATTGCCTGAAGATTCATCAACAGTGAAAGTCTTAACAACCTGGCCTAAAATGTTATAGATCTTAAACGTGAGATTCTTCCTGCTCATATTGCTGGAAAGCTTAACGGTTATTATCACTTGAGAGTTAAACGGATTCGGATAAGCGTCAAGGGAAAATTCGGTAGGAATTTCCTGATCTTGTTTTACATCAGTAAAATTTCCGTTATCGTTATAACAATCGCTGCAGTAAGCTGTATCGCTTTCGACTGAAAGGAACGCGGTATATTTCGAGAGAACTCTGTTCGTCATGCTGAGATTTACAATTTCACTAATCTTTGAATTATCCATCGGTCCGTTTTCCAAAGACGAGATGTAAGAGCTGACCCACATTTTTTCTGTGATGTTATCCGTCAGCAGCGATTGCTGATCTTGGAAAACCATTGTTTGCGTAAACGGACTTGTATTATAAATGCCCGATGTTTTAATGACGAAAGGAAAATCGCCGACAAATTTTCCAAGTTGAGTAACAGGTTGATTCAGATATATGCCTTGATTCGATCCGCCCAATGATTGTCTGCTGTAACAGAATCCGTTATCCAGCGTTGTGTAGAGATCGAACGAGGTCAGAGTTCCGCTAATCCTTTGCGCAAGATCGTTCATAGAACCGGAAAGGTTGGAAGTCGAATGAGAATAAACTCCCGCCGTCATTCTCGCTAAATTATCGTAAAAGTATTCGTTGCCAATAAATGAGCGGTTGCTGAAATAATAGTATGTAAATTCTCTGTCGTTAAAATCGAGAATATACGTCGGGATATTGGACGTCATTATGTTTTTGATGTCTGCGAGCAGTTGATTTGCAGTTTGATAACTTCCAACCTGATCGGAATTTGAAACGAAATAAACCACGCCGCCGTTGTTCTTAGTTATGTAATCGTATCCTTCTTTTAGAAGAGTGGGTAGATTGCTGTAGGTGGAGAGAGAGTTTTCCGTGACTTTGTAAAATGTTGCTTCGATGGTCGCCGAATCGGCACCGAGCCAATCATTGCTTGCTTTACCAATGTTCAATCCGGAATAAAAGATGTTGAACTGATCGCCTCCGGTAAAATTGGTTCTCAACATAGATTTGATTCCATCGAGAACTTGTTTTCTTGTAGCGCTGCTCTTCCGCGAATCGTAATCGATTAGAAACAAAACTTTTTTCTTGGCAACCGTTAACGATGCGTTCGGGAAAAGCGAAAGTTGGTAATAACCCTCATTCGTTTTTTTGTAAACTTTCAGAAACACTCCGTTAACCATTGGATTATTGAACTCGAGATTCATCGATGAGAATGAATCGTAACTCTGGAGCGGCATTTCCAAATGATCGCCATAAAATGTGTCGACCTTCGCGGTAAAAACTCCGCTAAGCAATGTAACACGCGGGTTGTCCCATTCGGAATTTTTCCACGTCACCAAATTCACATTTTGAATTTTGTTCGCGGTTGTTTTTAAAATTTCGAGCGGCAGCGGAATCGACACGGAATTAGTTGACCAGTTATTCGGAACAAGGTATGTGATTCTAACTTTTCTCGATCCGCCCTGCAGAAGCGGATAAACTCTGAGTTCATAACTTCTTGGACCCTTCTTCATCAGAATTGCCGGATCGCGTCTTCTGTTAACTATACCTTCGTAAATTGAAGACGCCGTCCACGTGTCCAAGATTACGCCCTTGCTTATTTTGTCGCCGATCCATAACCAAAGATCGGTTACAAAACTTCCTTCCGGCAAATCAAATCTCAAAACAATTTCAAGCTGGCTTGACGTTGGAAATGAAGTTCCCTTCGCAGAAAACGTTAGGTAAGTGCTAACCTGACTGAAAACCCCTTTTGGTCCTACAGAAATTGTTGCCTCGTCAATCGTTCCCCTGTAGCGATACCACGAAGCTTGAGGATCGGAAACTTCGAGATTGAACTGCGCGAAGATTGCGCCGGAAATAAAAAAGAATAACATGAGATGCTTTGTAAATCTGGGAATCATAATTCCCCCTTCTTTTATTTTTGTTAATGATTGAACGTCTCGTTGAAATCTGGCGGTGGGTTATATAAAGTTTTCCTTTCAAGATAATTGTGCGCTTATTTTTTTGCAGAATAAAAAAATCATTCAGTGATTGTTATCACAACTATCGTGCCTTAACCAATTATGTGGTTAAGTGATGTTAAGTGAGAGGCAAAAATTTTTTGTGCGAATTATTTTCGTCGCGCGGAAAATGTATTCGCACTAAATTGAAAATGATTTGATGACTGATTTTTTATTGCGTAGAAAATTTTTTGAGGGAAGGTAAATAATTTCAGTTGATAAATGCCTCCCACCATTCTTTCAGAATTGTTTTGTGCTTTCCCCTCAGCATTACCAGATGATTTCCCAATGGCGAGGTTAACAATTCTTCTATTCCATGTTCTTTATGAACCTTAACATGAACTTGGGTGCGGCAAAGATTTTCAGCGCTGCCCGATTCCAAAATCTCTCCCTCCGCTAACCACAATTTTTCAATATTCTTTCCGCCGAGCCGCAAAAGCGTGACTTTTCCTTTATCAAACTCGCCTTCGATTCCAACACTCAAGCCAGACTCGAAGTGAGAGCGTATTTTGTATTGGCTTACCATATTAACCGGAACGGTGCAGTGTGCGAGCCATAAGGAATTCTTTTCCAGGTCAACCTGCGCCGGATTCGCCATCCATACATTTCCATTTGTCAGAAGGTTTGTCCAAAGCATTGATAGCGTTGATATTAAATCTCCTTCACAGCCAGCGATGAATCCTTCTTCATTCAGTTTCGCCAAGGCATAGCATGCAGTTGTTTTCAAATCCGTTATCAGGTCAAAGCAGCGGACGGATATTGCATCGAGGCGGTACTTTTCAATGATCTTTTTCAACGCGTAATAAACTTTAATTGAGTTTTTTATTTCAGTTTTCGACGGCTCTTTTGTTTCTTTCGCCGCAGAGGTGAACATTTTCAATTTGTAATCGATTTCATCGCTGGTAACCGTCTTTACAATTTCCTCCAGCTCGCTTAATTCAATTTGCACAACCTCCGGTCCCCAAACACTTTTAATAATAGTTAAATCCGGATTGGAAGCAACCAGCCATTCCGACGGCATTCCGATCAAACCGATTTTTGTTTCTTTTAGTGTTTTATAAACGCTGATATTTTTCAATGCATCTTTTATTTCGTCGAACGCCGGGTTATCGTCTTTCGATCTCAAGTAGAAAATTTTCCCTTTAATATTGTCTTGCTGAAGTTTTGCAAGTGCTTCGAGAGCGGCGGGCAATGAATTGTTTCCCGGATGCGCAATCAAGTAAATGGGAAGATGTCCGTTAGAGTGTTTTCGCGATTCCCATAAATCCAAAATTTTCTTTTCGGTTCCACCTGTGGCAACGAAAACAAAAAACGGCATTTGTCTTTCCTCGGGCAGATTCTCCAATACTTCGCCGCCAAGTGTTTTTAAAGGAAGAACATACTGACCAATAATATTTTCAAGCGGCAAGGTGTTAAGATCACTGACGACGGGAACAATTCCAAATCGGTTTGGCGGCTGAGAGTCCATTTCGATTCTCCCTTAAAAATGTTTTAATGAAGAATTTCCAGTTGGCGCAGTATTTCTTCAGCTTTGATTACTTGTTGAACAGGAACCATTAGTTTTATTTTATTGAAAGAGATTTCACTCACATCCGGAAATATTTTTTCCGTGAATTTTATCTTAGGAAAAAGAGTTTGAATCGACTTGTATGATGAGTTCCAATCAGCCGAAAAGAATTTTTGAACTGTTGTTTGAGCATAAGAGAAGTTGGAAATGAAAAGGAGTGTAATTAAAAGCGAAAATAGTTTCTTCATCTGGATAGCCTGCAAATTTTCTTCGAATAACATAGAGAGAAAAATGTTTGCGGGCAACCGAAAAATTAGTTTGTCGTTCCGGCTTTCTTCTCTGCGGCTTTATTAAGCTCCTTTATTTCGGCTGTGCTGGTTGGGTGACCAATAGCGTTAAGGTTTTTATGAATTGTAATGTATTCTTCTTTTGAAATGTTGTTATGCCAATGTCCGGTCAGCATTCCGAGTCCGGTGACTGAGATAAAGATGAGAACTACGCCGAATGCT
>JAJYMU010000067.1 GCA_021786655.1 Bacteroidota bacterium | reverse complement strand
AACGATCACAAACGCCGAGAAGCATCGGCTTACCGGTTTTTTCGTCAACCGACATTTTATTTTTCTCCTGTGCAAAAATTAAAGTTGAAAACACCATTAGAACCAACACTATTTTTTTCATAAATAACCTCTAAGAATTATTTGGCTTCCGAACATCCAATCCCCAATAAAGTTTGTTACGGAGGATTTCAAAATAATTTGTTCTGTTTGAATGCACCAGTTTTACCGGACGGATACACTTTTCAATATTGATTGTGGACGGAGGATCATAAAAATAAACGCGTTGTCCGTCGCAACTGATTTGGATTTTATCCGACGGCGAGTTAACCATAATCGATATCTTCTGATCACTTGAAACAACTAGAGGCCGCATTGTTAATGTATGAGGCGCAATCGGACTGAGAGTTATTACATTTGCTTTCGGATTCACGATCGGTCCCCCGGCTGAAAGCGAGTATCCGGTTGTGCCGGTTGGAGTTGCAACAATAATTCCGTCAGCAGAAAAGGTAGCAACGTAATCGTCGTCAACTTTGATCGTCAGCTCAATCATCTTCGGCCAAGGACCTTTATCAATAACCATATCGTTGATTGCGTAAAGATTTTTTTCGCCTCCGTTGCACGAACCAGCGAGAGCCATTCTTTCTTCAATTGAATAATCATTTGCCTTGATGTCATTCAAGAATTCCGCAAAACTTTCCAGATCGAACTCGGCAAGAAATCCAAGCTTGCCAAAATTTACGCCGACCATCGGCGTGCCGGATTCTCTTACTTCGTACGCCGTATTCAACATAGTGCCGTCTCCGCCTATAGATACAACCATGTCGGAGTGTTTGCTAAGGTCTGTATGAGATAAAAGCGCTGCGCCGGGAAATTGTTTTTTCAAATCAGCTTCGAATTTCAAAAGCGAGTCGCTGAGAATAAACTTGAATCCTTTTTTCTCGAGCTCATCCGTTATCTTCTTAACTATGCTTAGGATGTCTTTCTTCGTAATATTTGGAATAATCCCGATTGTCATTTCTTTTTATTCAACTCCCAAAGTTTAGAATACTTTGTGAACACATACGCTGAAGAAAATATCGCCAAAATAAATCCATGCATACCGTCAAGAAATCCCGCTCGGAAAATATACATTTTCAAAAAAAGAAAAATCGGTCTAAACACAATATCGCTGAAGGAAGCTTTTTTGCCTTTCTTATTCAATTCTTGTGCCGCAAGAGAAGTATAAGCGTTAAATTTTTCGAAGTAATGTTCAATGGTCGGATCGGTGTAGTGATTCAAATCGTTTTTGAGATGCCCGGTTTCCCCGTTAATGTCCAAGTGCTCATGAACCGCTTTTTCATTGAACGAAGCGTGTCTCTTATCGAACAGCCGCACGACTCGAGCAGGATACCAGCCGCTATGTTTGATCCACTTGCCGAGGAAATAAGCGCGGCGCGCTACATCGTAAGCAGCAAATTTTGGCTGAACATTTTTAAATTCCCGAAGCTCTGCTGCAAGTTCGGGTGTCAATTCTTCGTCGGCATCAATCCATAAAACCCAATCGAATTTAGTTTTTGACAGCGCATAACTTTTGGTCCGGGCATATCCGGTGAATACCGCGATTTCCGCTTTTACATTTCCATACGACGACGCAATCTGAAAAGTGTTGTCCATAGTTCTCGAATCTACCATCACAATAATTTCGTCAACCACGTCAGCTTGGCTTTCGATGCAGCGACGAATGTTTTCTTCTTCGTCTTTTGCAATGATGATTGACGATATTTTTATTTTTTCACCCATTCGAATTTGTGGATTCATTATTACTGTTCATAAAGTTACGATAGAACGCAACGTTCAGACCAACAGTAAACCAAACCATCGTAATGATTTCTTGGTCGCCGAAATTCCATTCAGCCAAACCTGAGAACAGAAATCCTATGAACGCGGCAAGAGCACCAAGGGCGTAGGAAGACATGAATGGAACGTCTTTCAGAGTTTTGTAGATTTTCAAATTCAAACGCAAAATTTTGTACAACAAAAACATCACGGCAATGAATCCGAAGGCACCGAGTATCACGAGGAAGTGAACAAAATTATTGTGCATGTGACCGAAATTCTCTTTCAAGAAATAGTCTTTGTACTCGGAATAAATTTTGTTGAGATCGATATCGCCGACTCCAAACAGCGGGTGATCTTTGAAAATCCTCAGACCGATACGCCAAATGTTGAGACGCTCGAAGTTCGTCTCGTGGTAAAGATCTGCAATAGTTGAAAGCCGGTTTCTCTTGCTTTCCGTCGTGTAAATTTTGTTTCCTTCAAGCTTAAATCCAGTTATAGAATAACCAAGCGAACCGATTTTCTGTTCGGTGAAAATTCCATCTTTCGTTTTGTCGAAACGATAAACAATACCGTCGGCGCTTGCGCCAATTGCAGAAGAATCCATAAACTGTAATGATTGAAGCCCAACAATCTTAAACTCCTGAACTTGTTTTACTTTTCCATTATCATAAACATAATGAAAGAGTTTATCACCCTGGAAGAAAATATCGTTCTTGTTAAACCAGACAAAACCTACTGAGGATTTAAATTTTACGGAATCGATAAGCTGTTCTGGTAGTGCGCTTTGGCTCGAATAAACCTTGAACGAAAAACTATTCATATCAAACGCAGCAAATAATTTATCGTTGTAACAAAGACTTGAAATGCCCTTTACGTTTCGAAGCATGAGCTTATCATTAAGATCCAACGGATTTTTATAAATTGTTAAGCCGCTGTCTCTATCTGCAACGTAGAAGTAATCTCCGAAAACTTCAACATCTGTTGTTAAACCGGGCGAGGTAAAACTTTTTTCGATTGCGAGCTTACCACTGCCGTCTTTGTGAAGCAACAGAATTCTGGTATCGAGAAGGTACGCGAGGTAGTAATTTGATTTCCATTTTAAGATTCTCTTTGAAGGCGATGGTGTAGCCAACTCTTGAACAAGATTGCCTTTGCTGTAAACGGCTATTCCTTTATTGTAATCAGCCACATAAACCGTATCGTTGTCAAGATCAAGATTGTAAGCCCGTCCTTCGGTATTAATTGTTTTTACTTTAGTAAGCTGCGAGCCGTTGAATTGATATTCATACAGACGGCTTTCATTCTTGTAAAACAGAAACGCAAAAATAATGAACGCGACGCCGGGAATTATCAACCACCATTTTTTCTTGAACAGAATTATAAAAAGTATTCCAGCCGCGGCGCCGATCCAAGCGGCGCGTGTATAACTTGCAAACAAGCCAAGTGCAGCAACTCCGAACGCGGCAAGAAAGAAAAGCTTGTACTTAATTTTTGCTTTTTCATTTACCAGAAAGGCAAACGTAAAAATTGTAGTGAAGCTCATCAGCCCGCCCGCGGTCATAACATATTGAAACGGAGACGGTCCTTTGGCTTCGAAACGGTACAATTGAGCTATGAAATGCTCGTAAGCAAAAACAATGTACGCCAACATTGTAAGCAACGCGGTGCCAAGATAAATTTTGAAAAACAATTTTGTTTTTTCGGTGTCATCCGCCGCAGCGGCAATTGTATAAACCAATGGAATTAGAACGAGTCGTTTGAAAAAATTCTGAAACGCTTGAGCGTGATTCACCGAGAAGATCGCCGAAATCAGTTCGGCAGCAAGAAAAAGTATGAACCCGATTTCAAGACCGTTCTTTTGAAATTTATTTTCTTTCGTTATCACGAAACGGTATGCAAAAAGCATCAGCGGTATAAAATAGCCGATCTGGTTCAAGAAAATTGAATTGGTAAGCGTGATCAAGAATAAAATGATCAGCCAGAAAATCAGTTTATCTATGATTTTAATTTGATTGGATTTGTCTTGAGCCATTACACTCTAAATTGAAGTTCATATAATTTTTTGTAGATACCGTTTTCTTGATTCAACAACTGATCGTGTTTACCGTCCTGAACTATCCTTCCGCGGTCGAGAACAATAATTCTATCGGCATTTCTAATTGTGCTAAGTCTGTGTGCAATTACAAATGTGGTTCTATCGTGCATGAGGCGTTCTATCGCTTCCTGAACCAAAACTTCCGACTCGTTATCTAGGGCAGACGTAGCTTCGTCCAATATCATGATCGGAGGATTTTTCAGAAGCGCGCGCGCAATCGCCAGCCGCTGTCTTTGTCCGCCCGAAAGCTTTGTTCCTTTTTCACCGATTATAGTTTCATAGCCGTGCGGCAGTTCCATAATAAAATTGTGCGCGTTGGCTGCTTTTGCAGCGTCAAACAATTTTTGCTCGGCACAGTCATCAATTCCGTAGGCAATGTTGCTCTTCACCGATTCATTGAACAGTACGGTTTCTTGTGTGACGATTCCCATCAGCTTCCGCAAATCTTCAAGCCGCGCCGATTTTATGTCGGTCCCGTCGAAAAGAACTTTGCCACTGGTCGGATCATAAAAACGCGGTAGTAAATCCACCATCGTGGTTTTTCCGGCGCCGCTGCTACCTACAATTGCAATCACGTTCCCCTTCTTCACTTTCAGGTTAATTGTATCCAGCACCAATTCCTCGGAATCATCATAGTGGAACGAAACATTTTGAAATTCTATCGTATCATTGAAGTCGTTAAGCGGAAGAGGATTTTCAATATTCTTAATTCGCGGTTCGGTATCCAATATTTCAAAAACACGGTCGGCAGCCGCGCTTGATTCTTGAATTCGGTTGTTAACACTGCTGAGTTCTTTGATCGGCGGCATCATCTGAAAAATTGCCATTAAGAAAACGAGAAACTCACTCGGCTTCAAAGTTTTATCGAACAGCACGAGCTGCCCGCCAAAATAAATCATTGCGCCGCCGACAACCACGCTAAGAAATTCAGTAACGGGAGACGCTGTATTTCTTATGCGCGTTATCTTCAAAACCAATCTGAAAAATTTCTGAGTCTGTGCCTTAAACTTTTTGTTCTCGTAGTTTTCCATCCCAAAAGCTTTAACGATCTTTACACCGGTAATCGTTTCATGAAGCGTTGTTGTAATGTCAGCCATTTCTTGCTGCAGCAATCCGCTCTGCTTACGGAGAATTAAACCGATCCAACTAATGATGCCAATGCTGAAAGGAAGTACAAGTAGTGAAAATAAGGTAAGTCTCCAGCTGATCGAGACTGCAATTCCGAGAAAAACAAGTATGGTTAACGGTTCACGAATCAAATTCAAAAACACCGCAGAGACGCTTGCCTGCACAACATTCACGTCATTCATAATTCGTGAAATAAGGTTTCCGGTTTTTTCATTTTTGAAGAAACTCATCGGCAGTCTGTGCAGATGCATGTAAGCTTCATTTCTCAGATTGCGAATCATTCCCTGTTCTACGAATGCAAGAAAGTAAGCTTGGAGATATCCAAAAACATTTTTGAGGAAGAACAGAATAATTATCAGAATGCAGATTTTCAGAAGGATTGATTGTGTATCGCCGCTGAAGATATAACCTTTGACTATTCCAATTATATCATCGAACGTTTGCGAAAACCAATTTGTAACTGGCGCACTGATAGAAGGACTAACTGTTTTGATCTGCGTTTGAGTTCCGTTCCCTTGAAAAAGGGTATCAAGGAGAGGGATAATCATGTAAATGGAAACGCCGTTCAGAACCGCGTAACCGATTGTAAACAGAACCGAGGCGGAAAGGTGCTTCCAAAACGGTTTTATGTAAGCTAAGACTCTTTTGTAGGTGCTCATTGATTCTCACATGGGCAGGTTAACTAATCCGCACCCGCCGGTAATTACTAACGTATAATAGATTTTATTACGGACAAAATCGAAAATATTTATCCTTGAAAGATCATTTAACCGCTCGTCGAAAATTAAGAAGTTTCCATGAACTAATATATTGCTATACCTATAGCTGTTGAAATCGGCAATCAGTTTTTTTTGAACGGCATTGATTACAATCAGTTCCCCGTTAGGTTGCGTTTTTTTTGGACTGACCGGCAAAACTGAATTTTCGGTGATAATGAAAAGGTAGTCGCCGTCATCCGACCATCTGGCGTCCAGAACTTTTCGTTTGCTTGAAGCCACCAGAACATCGGATCGCTCTTGCACATCTTTTATGTAACAATCATATTCGCTGTCGGTTGCAATTGTGCGAAACTGAAATCTGTTGTTCGGAGAAATATATTCGGGCGTTCGGTTAGGCGGCAAAGGAAAACCATCCGTGACGAGATTGAACTTGCGTTCACTCACCTTGTTAAGCTTTCCGGAGAGATCAAACGGAAAAATATTCTGGTGGATTTTTCGTGAATCGATTGTATCGATCGACGTAACGTTAACCTTAAATGTATCGCTGTTTTCCCAGTAGGTGTAAAGCTGAGCGCAGTCGCCGATATCTTTCAGCTTGTTCATTACGCTGGCTTCACGCTGCAGCTGATACACACTCACGCCGTGAACGTACGGCAGATTGCTTCGCACTCCGTAAGATGTGGCGGTCGTTACAAAAGCAATACTGCGGTCATCAGAAGTGTTCAAAGAAATAACGCTCTCATTTTGACTGCTCCATATTAACTCGGTCTGCTTTGAAAATATATCAACGCTGAAAACACTCGGTCTGCCGAGATACCTCGCAACAAATAGAACGTTGCGGAATTCGTCGAGCGTTTCGTGTCTGTCTTTCATGATGGAATAAGTACGGATCAGTCCATTTGCATTAAGCCTGTAGGCATTTTTTCCGGCGCCGAATGAACTCTTGTATTTTCCCAAGAGAACTCTGTAAAGGTTGTCGCTGAATTTTTCGATCCTGGAAGAGTCGGCAATATTTCTGTTCAGTTTTATTCTGAAATCTTTTGCGCTGTTGATATCGGGAAACTCGCCGATCTTGATTGAATAAGTATCCGAATCCTCAGGACCGCTTTTTGTTCCGTCGCATGAAGAAAAGATGAACGCGGCGACGATACATATCAAAACAACTTGTCTATTCTTCAATCTCATAATCTAAAAATACGAAACTGCCGCAAGATTTATCCGCGCGGATGATGATCCTTGTGAACTTGTTTGATATAATTACGATCAACATGCGTGTAAATCTGCGTTGTTGAGATATCGGCGTGTCCAAGCATTTCTTGAACGGCACGAAGATCGGCTCCGCCTTCCAGCAAATGAGTTGCAAATGAATGACGGAAAGTGTGCGGATGAATTTCTTTCGTAATGCCGGCTTCATGCGCGTAATGATTGACGATTTTCCATATCCACATTCTGGAAAGCTTTGTGCCGCGTTTGTTAAGGAAAACGTAGTTCTGACTTTTATTTTTCTTTTCTAACATCGGTCGTGATTTCGTCAAATACTCCTTCAGCCAATTGATAGCACTACTGCCCATCGGCACAATTCTTTCTTTCGAACCTTTGCCGAACACGCGCACAACCTCATCGGCGAAATAGAGATCGTTTACTTTCAGATTGATCAATTCCGAAACGCGCAGACCGGAAGAATAAAACGTTTCCAGAATCGCTTTATCACGCAACCCGGTAACATCATCTGTTTTGGGAGAATTGAGAATGCGTTCGATTTCGGGAAAAGATAAAACCGCCGGAAGCTTACGCGACTTTTTTACCCGGGAAAGCGTAGAAGTCGGATTTTTCTCAATGTAATTGTTGTCCTCAAGGTAACCGAAAAACCCTTTTATGGATGACATGTATCTTGCGGTTGTCGCGCTATCGATTCCGTTATTTTTTTGATGCTCAAAAAATTTTGCGATGTGACCGGCTGTAATTTGATTGTAGTCAGTTACGTTTTTTTCTTGAACGAAGTTCAAAAATTTTTGCAAATCGTTTTTGTAAGCATTAGTTGTATTCTCGGAAAGATTTTTTTCGAAGCGAAGAATACTGAGATATTCTTTTAGAAAATCCTCCATGAATGATCATTCTTCCGGTTTAGTATTTTCTAATTCTTCTTGCTGAGGATAACGGATTCTTTTGTGTTGATGGCCGACAAGTATGCTCAAGAAAGACTCTTTGATTTTTCTGATATCGTTAAACGTTAACGGCGCTTCATCAAGTTGACCGTCATCGATGCGGCTGTTTATTAGATTGGAAATTACGTTCTCAATTTTTTGTGAATCTGCGTTTGTCATCGCCCGCACGGTTGATTCGCACGCATCTGCCAGCATCACGATAGCAGTTTCCTTGGAATTAGGTTTCGGTCCGGGATAGCGGAACTCGTCAACATCCACGTTGTTCTCGCCGTGAATTTCTTTGGCTTTCTCATAAAAGAAAGAAATCACCATTGTGCCGTGATGCATCGGTATAAAGTCGATCACTTCCTTAGGCAAATTATTTTTTTCAGCCAGTTCAATTCCCTTTTTAACATGATCCAAAATCAGCCGCACACTCTTTTCAGGCGCTAATTTTTCGTGAATGTTTTCGCTGGTCAATTGATTCTCTACAAAACTTTCGGGGTCGAGCGTCTTACCGATATCGTGATAGTAAGCGCCAATGCGCGCAAGAATCGGATTTGCGCCTATTGCTTCAGCTGTTGTTTCCGCAAGTGTTCCCATAGCTATGGAATGATTAAACGTGCCCGGTGCAGACTTTGCCATTTCTTTCAAAAGCGGATGATTGAAATCGGTTAACTCCAACAAGGTAAGGTCTGTCGTAATTTTGAAAAGTCTCTCGAAGAAAATTATCAAGCCGTAAGTAAGAACGGGACTGATCAATGCATTGGAGCCGGCAAAAGCAAAACTTAAAATCATTTGGCTGAATGAATCGAACCTTTCCAAACCGAATGCAAGAATGCTTACAACATAACCAATTAGAATGTAAAGGAACGATCTGAAAATTTGTGTTCTATTTTTGATGTCGCGGACAGTATATGCAGAGAGACCGCCGGCTATAATATTCATTACCGCAAATGCATAGTCGTTGCCGCGTAAACCGCCAACAATCAATGAAACGATAACCGTTCCGTAAAATCCAACACGCGAATCGAAAATGATTGTAAGAAGCATTGAGGCAACCGGAACAAGGACTAAAAACTCAACTGGCGAAACAACATCAATCTGGTAGATCAAAAATGTTAAGAGCGAAATGAATAAGATGATCGAGGAGATAAGGAGGATTTTGAGATTGTCCTTGTAAATTTTCTTTCTGAATAAATAGATGTAAATAATAAACGGAACCATAATTAGAAGAATGTGAAGAAACTTTCCCAGAGTCTGAGAGAAGTTTCCGAGAAAACCGGTTTCCTCGCCTTTGGCAATTCTGTAAGAATCAATTTTAAGTTTTATTTCCGGCGTGATACGGTCATGTTTCGATACAATTTTTTCGTTCTCATTTACGATGCCGACGTTACGCGGAACTCGCTCCTTCGCGTTGTCAATTGCGTTCTGAGTAAGCGCAGCGCTATATAACAACTCCGGCTTAACGAAATTGTGGATGTACTCTTCGATCGCTTCGTTTAATTCACCGTTGTTACCGGCAGCTTCTTTTATGCTCGAATTTAAAAGGTCGTTCACTCCGTCGCGGTCCAGAAATGAATATTTGGAATAAATTCTTTCGTACTTGCCGTCGCGGATGGAAATACTGTCGCGTGGAATTTCCTTAAATGATAAATTGAGAATGCCGCGCTGATAAATTTTGGAAAGAATATTTTTCGAAAGTGAAGCAACTTCATTAAGCGAGTGAACTTTGGCGCCAAGGAATGTTCTCGGTTTGGTCTTCAATCTGACGAATACCGTGAATGACTGGTCGCTCAGAAAAGTTGTGTTTTTTTGTTGAGTAACAACTGAGCCGATTAGTTTCTGTAGATTTGAATTATACTTTGTTAGCGAATCCAGCAGAATTTTTTCCAACCCGGAATTTCTGATGAAGATTGGCTGAATCCGTTTTGCCGCTTGGATTTTTTCATTTTCATAAATTGTCGGATCCTTCAGTATTTCAAAAGTTTTGGAGGCTATTAAATCATCGCGGATCCATACCGAACCGACATTCACTTCCGATTCAATCGATTCGCCGCTGGGAAAAAACAGCACAATAATCAGAGCCGTCACGAAAACAATCAGCAACTTTATTCTAAGACTGGAACGAATATTTAGCTTTGTTTTGTTATTTATCATTAGTCGAATAGAATTATTTTCGAAATGCCGGTGAAGCAGACGATTCTGGAATTGATATCAACAATGCAATAACTAATGGCCGTTATTAATCTATTGAACAGTTTCTAGTTCTTTAACAGCTTCATTTACCGTGTTGCAGACATTAAGTACCCGGTCAAGCTGCGAAATTTCGATTAGCGTTTTAACATTTTTTGTCGGCGAGGCCAAACGAATTTGTCCTTCGTTTGATTGTAAAATTCTGAATGCAAGAAGAATAGCACTTAACCCGGAGCTGTCGCAATATTCCACTTCCGAAAGGTCTATGATAAGCTTTTTAACGTCTTCGGTATGAAGAAGAATTGTAAATTCACCCTTTACAAATCCCGCTATAGAAGCGTCAAATCGTTTCTCGTTCAGTTTAAAGATGGCTATTTCGCCTATCTTTTTTAACTCATAATTGAAGTTTTCACTCATTTTAAGCTACTTAAATAATTAATTTTATACTACTAATCTAAAAATTCACGGTAATAATCCAAACATTATCTTCTATCAGAACATCTTTAGGTAACTCAAGAAACTGCGGTAGGCGGTTTCGGATTCTTGGTTTTTACCGCCTATTACGAGGTTATAATACTCATCAGATTTGCCTTTTCCGAAACTAGCTCTAACCTTCGATTTGACAATGTTGGCTACCGCGCTGAAGAAAATATTCTCGGTTCGATTAAGATCAATCACAACATCGTACTCCCTTGCGCTCAAACTGGCAATCATATTCTTCCTAGGCAGATACACCCGGTTTACATGGTCTGGAAGAAATGAAACAAATTTATACTTATCTTTTTCCGGAATGAGATTATACTTGTGTGCTGGCAAAAAAAGTGTGATTACTTTTTTATGAATAAGATAATACTTGAGAATATCCAGACTATGGTAAAAATCGTCATCATGTTCCGGCATTATAAAAAAGAAATCAATAGCGTCGGATAGAATCTTATTGTATGAGACAGCTGAAGCTTCCTTACGAAGAAATTTTCTGCGAATTATAAAACGGGCATATTTCTGTTTTAAGCTTTCAAACATTTTTATTCGATCATTTTAAGAAATTCTTCTTCGGATAAAATCGGCACATTTAATTTCTGCGCTTTGTCAAATTTTGATCCCGGTTTTTCGCCGGCAACAACGTACGACGTATTCTTGCTTACCGCAGAAAGGACTGTACCGCCATTCTCAATAACCTTCTCCTTTGCTTCGTCTCTGGACATGGTAGATAATGTACCGGTCAGCACGAATGATTTTCCTTCCAGGGTATTTGACCTTTTATGTTTCTTCTCAATCTCAAATTTAAGTCCGGCTTTTTTAAGTCTTTCAATTATTTTTTTGTTGTGCTCATCGGAAAAGAATCTGCTGACACTTTGGCTGATACTCGAGCCGATCTCATGGATTGCTTCTATTTCCGTTTCACCGGCTTTAGCTAAAGCCGATATTGACTCAAAATGATCTGCCAATTTTTTTGCAGCGCCGGAACCAACATAACGAATTCCCAGAGCAAATAATACTTTGTCAAACGGACGCTGCTTACTGGTTTCAATTGATAAGA
Organism: Bacteroidota bacterium; assembly: GCA_021786655.1. GTDB lineage: Bacteria > Bacteroidota > Ignavibacteria > Ignavibacteriales > Melioribacteraceae > Fen-1258. Next base: position 2,241 of record JAJYMU010000067.1, on the reverse strand, counting down.
GCAAATTATCAACACTCTTTTCGCCAAGTCTTTCAATCTGAATTAATTCTTCTCTTCTTTCTTTCAGCGAATATATATCGGCATAGTTGTGAATGAACTCAAGATCAACGAACAAATTAATCAGCGCCTCGCCCAAGCCTTCGATATCCATTGCGCCGCGAGCGGCAAAATGAGAAATTCTTCCTTTAACTTGAGCGGGACATAAATTGTTTTCACAATAAACCGCCACCTCGTCTTCCGGTTTAAACAATTTTGAGCCGCATACAGGGCATTTGGCGGGCAGTTTCGTTTCCCGTGAGTCCTCACTTCGCTTAGATAAATCAACAGAAACAACTTTCGGAATTACGTCTCCCCCTTTTTCAATTATAACCGTGTCGCCTTCACGGATGTCTTTCCGTTTAATTTCGTCGATGTTATGCAACGTTGCACGACTAATTGTAGAACCAGCTAAAAACACCGGTTCCAATTCAGCGACCGGTGTTAAGGTGCCGGTTCTTCCAACCTGCCAAGTGATTGTGTGCAGCTTGGTAACAGCTTGTTTCGCCTTGAATTTATAAGCGACTGCCCAACGAGGTGATTTGGCAATGTTGCCGAGAATTTTTTGCTGCTTCAACGAATTGACTTTAATAACAACGCCGTCGATTTCGTACGGAAGTTTGTCGCGCTTGTCTTCCCACTCGCGACAATAATTAATTACTTCGTCAATCGTTTTGCACAATTTAAAATTTTTATTGATCCGAAAGCCAAGATCATTTAGCAAGCTCAGGTTTTCCGTTTGGGATTTTATCTCCGCTGAATCGCTTAAGAAATTATAGAGGAACACCTGTAGCGGACGCTTGGCAACAATTTGAGGGTCCTGAAGTTTAAGCGTGCCTGCTGCCGAGTTTCTTGGATTTGCAAAAACTTTTTCGCCGTTCAGTTCTCTATCTTCATTCAATTTTTTGAACGGCTCGGATTCCATGTAAACTTCGCCGCGTACCTCAAATTCATTCAGCTTTAATTTTGCTGTAGGGTGCTTTCTAATGTTAAGCGGAACAGTGCGAATCGTTTTTACATTATTAGTAACTTCTTCTCCAACGGAACCGTCTCCTCTTGTAGCCGCAACGTTTAATTTCCCGTTTAAGTACTTCAAACTGATTGAGAGTCCGTCTATTTTCAATTCACAGACATATTCAACTTTCTCGTTGTTCGGCAATCCTTCTTTAACACGTCTATCGAACTCATAAAGTTCGTTTTCGCTGTATGTGTTTGATAAACTCAGCATCGGTGTTTTATGCGTCACAGGTTTGAATTCTTTGGTAAGATCGGAGCCGACTCTTTGCGTTGGTGAATCCGGACTTATGAACTGAGGATTTTCTTTTTCGAGTCTAACCAGTTCGTTAAAAAGTCGATCGTATTCATAATCGCTGATTGACGGCTGGTTAAGTACGAAATAGTTATAGTCATACTCACGTATCAGGTCGCGCAATTCTTCAATTCTTTTTTGCGGGCTTTGTTTCATTCTTTGTCGGTAGGATAATTGTATAATATCGAATTGTATCCGGCGTTATATATAAGTTTCTGATTTCTCCCGTCTTGCCAATATTTTGAATCGGTTTATTATTGAGTAATAATTTCACCATACCTGCATTGCCAACCGTTACACTAAAATTCTTGCTGGCTGCAAAATTTAATTTTGAATCCGGTTGATAAACTTGCTGAGTAATAATTTTTCCGTCGGAAGCAACTTTTACCCATACGCGGCTTAAAGTTTGTACGGAAAGTCTGAGACTATCAGACATGTTTGAATTTGATTGCATGGAATTATCTTGCGAAGGATTATTATTCTGCTCAGTCATTTCATAGCGGGGTTTATCTTGATTTGATGTTTGTTGTGAGAAACTTTCTTGAATAATGTCCGGTGAAGAACTCTTTACAAACAACACATAAACCAATATTAGTACAAGTACCGCTATCGTACCGACATACACATAATTTGTATTCAGCTTTTTAGTTTTAACATTCTCATAAGCAGAAGCAGTCAACGGTGCAGTCTCTACCGAATCAAATTTTTTCCCTGCTTTCTCTTCGGTTATAGCTTCTTGAGGTGCTTCAGCGGCAGTTTCGGTGACCGGCGCTTCTTCAGGTTTGCCTTGTTTAGCATTTTCAAACTTTTGAATTATCGCGTTGGGATCCAGATCAATATACTGTGCAAACTCCCTAATGAATGCCTTCATATAGAGGTCGGGCAGGATTTCGAAA
>JAJYMU010000052.1 GCA_021786655.1 Bacteroidota bacterium | reverse complement strand
TGGTCTCTGTTTGGGTGAGTTCTTGCAAAGATTATGTTACAGGTATTGATCCGTTCATCGATCGGATTGAAGATGGCTTGTTAAATGATGCCAGTCAAATTCCGTTTGTCATTGCCGGAGTTCAGACACGTTTTGCCAATGCAACTACTCAGTTAAATAATCAGGCCGATGGTCTTTCTGATGCATTTATATTTGATCAAAATGTACCTAACGCTACCTTTCCAACATATAGAGAAATCAATGATGGTCAGATTCTTGTAGATAACAATTCTGTTAGAGGTGTATATACAGCGTTAGGACAATACAGGTATTATGCAGATAATCTTATTGTACGCGCAAATAAAATAACGATTGCCGATGCTGCTCTTAAAAACAGCGCTTTATATACCGGTACATTTTATGGTGCCTATGCTCGTTACCAATATGCTACTTACTTCGGCAAAGCATTTACTGTAGCAGGGTCGCCAATTGACGGCAGTGCCTTCATAAATGCAACAGATTTGTATAATCAGGCAATAACATTGTTCAAACAAGCATTAACATATACTACGGATGCAAAATCAATAAGAATTGTTAATTCCTGTATTGCACGTATTTATTTGTATATGGGTGATTACACAAATGCTGCGACTTATGCAAAATTAGGAATGATTAAAGGTGATGCAGCTTTTCAAGCTCTACATAATATCAATCAAAGCAGCGATTACTGGGGTAATTCCGGAGCAGGAAGAACACAATTTGTTACCGATTTCAGATTCAAATCTTATGTTGATGCCGATCCTAAAGAAGCTAACAGGATAAAACTTGCATCAAAATTAGGCAACGATAAAAAGAAGACATATTACTATCAGGTAAAATATCTTCAGGATTCTCCTGAAGATGAGATGACCTGGCAGGAAAATAACTTAATGCTTGCTGAACTTGCATTAAGAGGTCAGGCGACAGGTGATGCAGTAGCACTCGTGAATGCAGTTAGAGCTTCACACAGTCTTGACCCTCTTCTTCTTGTAGATCTGAACGTGATTTATGTTGAGCGTGACAAGGAACTTTTCTGTTCCGGTTCAAGACTTCCCGATCAACGCAGGTTTAATAAATGGCATTTAGGTGCCGGTACCTGGCAATATTTTCCGATAACCAGCGATGAAATAAATAGTAACAAGAATCTGTAACAACTTCTCTTGTTATTAGAAGTGGTAGGATGTAAAATTGTTTTCTCAACAAGGGTTGCAAAATGCAGCCCTTGTTATTTTTAGATCTTCTAAAGAATTCAAAATGCTTTAACAAAATTAAACATGATAGACATTGGCAAAGTGGGTTTGTTATCAACATCAAAGTAAAGATTCCAGCTGACTTGCTGGTTCAAATTTTTATTGTAGGAATTTACCAATCGAACGGCATTAATCGCGCTGATCACCCGATTCAAAATTAAAGCGCCGACAGCAAATCTTTCGTTATTGAAAGCCTGCTCGCTCGAAGACCACATGCCGCGGTATTCGCGCCGCTGATCATTGCTGTCCCATTTCCAATAATGAGTTGCTGGATTATAAACCTTATTGAAATTTCCTTGAAGATCCATCGCAGCATTATATTCATCTATGCTGAGATAAGTCCCAATGTTTGCGTAGTAATCCGAATCTTTCCCGTTGAGGGTAACGCTGCCTTTGGATTCGGCAAACGATTTATAATTTTTTTCTTGCCAGTTGCCGTAAATATTAAATCCCGCAAAGACGCCCCACAAAACTCCATCGGCAATTGTAAAGTATTTTCCGCTGTCGTATCTATTCGCGTACAGTTCCCCCATTCCGGGAAGAAGAAGCGAATACAAAACTGCCAGCGCGGGACTCTTCTTTTCAGAACTTAAGTCTTGAAAACTTGATACCGGATTCTTGATACCCGCTTCGCCTCGTTGAGACTCGGCTAATCGAGACGAGCTGGATGCTTGATGAGAGTCGTTTCGCGATTGGATTATTTTCAGTTCTAGAATACTTCCGGTCGGTAGATTCTGCGCAAATGAAATTGATGAAACAAGTACAACGAGAGAGACTATTTTTTTCATGATCATCCTGCCAAAATATTTGCTGTTTCATTAGTTGAGAGATTCTCTGCCGTACAAATGCCTTCATCAACCTCCGCAATTTTAACTTTGACAAATTTATTAATTAATTCAGGATTAAACGAGTGTTTAATTCGTACATAATTCGAGGAGAATCCCTTCATGTAACCGTCATGATTTTCATGCTCAAACAGTACCGTTAGTTCCCGGCCGACCATTTTTTTGTAAAACTCGTTTCGTTTTTTCTCGCTGAGAATTCTGAGCATATTGTTTCTTCGCTTCCGCTCGGAATGATCAACCGGATTTGGCATATCAATGGCTTTTGTATTTGCTCTTTCGGAATAAGTAAAAACATGCAGATAAGAAATCGGCAATTCTTTTAGAAAGTTGTATGTATCAAGAAAATCTTGTTCTGTCTCGCCGGGGAAACCAACAATCACATCAACACC
>JAJYMU010000313.1 GCA_021786655.1 Bacteroidota bacterium | reverse complement strand
AAATTCGTGATTCAACGGTAACACAACAGAGTAAGTCAGTTCTTCTGCATGAAGAATTGCGCGGCCACCCGTGGGACGTTTTACAACATCTATTCCGTCACCCACTGCTCGATCGAGATTGATATCGCCGAAACTTTGGTTTGCGCCGAGAGAAATGCAGTACGGCTGCCATCTGTAAATTCTGAAAAAAGCTTCGTCTGGATTGCATGACTGCACGAGGTGAAGATCGAACTGCATGTTATGTTCACCGGTGTCAAAACCGGAATCGATGAAATGCCAAATCATTTTCTAATAATGCCGCGTGTGGATTTTTCCATGAACGCAAGAATATCTTTTACGTTGGAATCGTTCGGAAATTTTTCGCCGATTTTTTCTTTGGCAGTAGCGGGTGTCAATCCGCTTTGATAATAAATTCGATAACTCTCTTTTATTGCCTCAATAGTCTCGTTCGAAAAACCTCTTCTTCTCAAACCAACGATATTTAATCCCATGTAACGTGCCGGGTAACCGGAAGTCATGATGAACGGTGGAACGTCTGTGTTGATCATAGAGCCGCCGCCGATCATACAATGTTTTGCAATCGTGCAAAATTGATGTATTGCCGATAAACCGCCGATGATTACGGTTTCCTCAATTCCAACGTGTCCGGCGATCTGAACGCCGTTTGAAAGAATACAGTTATCGCCTACGTGGCAATCGTGCGCAACGTGAGCGTACGCCATGATGAGACAATTTTTACCAATGCTGGTTTTGCCGGTTGCGTGCGTTCCGCGGTGAAGCGCAGCAAATTCACGTATCACGCTGTTATCGCCGATGTAGAGATATGTTGCGCCGCCGTCGAATTTTAAATCTTGCGGTAAGTTTGCAACGGAAGCGTTTTGAAAAATTTTTACGTTGGCACCGATTCGCGCACCGTTATAAATTCCGGCGCCGGCGCCAATGGTTGTCCCGTCGCCGATTTCAACGTCGTCATGAATTATTGCGTACGGACCAATCTCAACATTATTGCCAATTTTTGCTTTAGGACTTACGATTGCGGTTGGATGAAAGTTGCTCATAAAAAGGAAGTCTATTGATTATTTTCTCTGTTAGTTATTGCGCCCATGAACTCGGCTTCGGCAACCAAATTGTTGTCAACGTAAGCCGAACCCTTCACTGAAAAATATTTGCTCTTCTTGCTGATCAATTCCGCTTCGAGATACACTTGATCACCTGGAACAACAGGTTTGCGGAACTTTGCGTTGTTGATGCTCATGAAATAAACGAGATTGTTTTCCGGATTTGGAAGAGAGTTAAGAACGAGAATGCCGCTGACTTGTGCAAGCGCTTCAACAATTAATACGCCCGGCATAATTGGATGACCCGGAAAATGTCCTTGAAAGAATGGTTCGTTAACTGTTACCGATTTTACGCCGACAACTTTTTTGTCGAGTTCGAGATCGATTATCTTATCAACGAAAAGGAAAGGGTAGCGGTGAGGGAGAATTCTTTGAATTGCATTAGCATCGAAGACCACACCTTCCTTTTTAACGAACTGATATTTCTTTACAAGTTTCTTCTGCTGGTAAAGACTTCTTACTTTTTTTGCAAACTCAACGTTTGCTTTGTGTCCTGGACGACCGGCAAGAATCTGTGCTTTTATCGGAACGCCGATGAGGGCGAGATCACCCATTAAATCTAAAAGTTTGTGACGAACCGGTTCATTCTTGAATCGAAGTTTATTATTGTTTAAAAATCCTTCGTGACTCATCGTTAAATCTTTTGCAAGACCGAGTTTATTTTTCAGTCTCTTCAACCCGGCATCATCAATTTCGTGATCAATAATTACAACGGCGTTATCAATGTTTCCGCCTTTGATCAAACCTTTGTCAGCGAGCATTTCAACTTCACTTAGGAAACTGAAAGTTCTTGCCGGAGCGAATTCGGTTACAAATTCTTTTTCCAAATCGAACAAACCCGTGTGCTGGCTGCCAAGTACGGGATTTCTATAATCAACCATTACGGTTGCTCTGTAACCATCGAGCGGAAGCGCAACAATATCAACTTGCTCTTCTTCGTTGTGGTACATAACGGTTTGATCGATTATCAAATAATCTTTTGGCTCTTTCTGTGTGACGAAACCGGCTTCCATTAACTTTTCAACGTAAGGCATTGCGCTGCCGTCGCCAATAGGAGGTTCAATTCCATCCAACTCAATTGTTATATTATCAATCTGCAATCCGACGATCGATGCCAAAACATGTTCAACTGTGTAAACCTTTGCGCTGCCCAAACCCAATGTTGTTCCTCGCGAGATATCAACTACAAAATCTGCGTTTGCGGGAATTTCAGGTCTGCCGCCCAAATCGGTGCGGACAAACTTTATTCCCGAATTTTCGGGTGCTGGTCTAAATGTCATTGTACATGATGTTCCGGTGTGCAATCCGATTCCGGAAAGTGAGACAGCTTTACCAATAGTCCGTTGCAGTTCCAGCATCAACTACCTTTCGTTGTTAGTTTTGAAATTTTCT
>JAJYMU010000095.1 GCA_021786655.1 Bacteroidota bacterium | reverse complement strand
AGAAATTGATCAATCGCCGATCGGCAGAACGCCGCGCTCGAATCCCGCAACGTACACGGGATTGTTTACACACATCCGCGATCTGTTTGCTCAATTGCCTGAATCGAAGATGCGTGGTTACACGCCTGGGCGGTTCAGTTTTAATGTCTTCGGCGGCAGATGCGACGAATGTGAAGGAGACGGACTGAAAAAAATTGAGATGAATTTTCTTCCCGATGTTTACGTTTTGTGCGAAGTCTGTAACGGTAAACGTTACAACCGTGAGACGCTCGAAATTTTATACAAAACAAAATCGATTTCCGATGTTTTGGAAATGCGAGTTGAGGACGCGGTTAATTTCTTCGAAGACCTTCCGGCGCTTCAAAGAAAAATAAAAGCAATTAATGATGTCGGCCTTGGTTATATTAAGTTAGGTCAGCAGGCAACAACTCTTTCCGGCGGAGAAGCACAGCGCGTTAAACTGGCAACGGAGTTAAGCAAAGTTGGAACCGGCAAGACCATTTACATCCTTGATGAACCTACAACCGGTTTGCATTTTGAAGATGTAAACATTTTATTGAAAGTGTTGAATCAGTTGGTTGATAAAGGCAACACCGTAATAGTTGTTGAACATAATTTAGACGTTATTAAAGTTGCCGATTATGTAGTTGATCTTGGTCCAGGAGGCGGAGAGCACGGCGGAAATATAATTGCTGCCGGAACTCCTGAAGAAATTGCAGAGAACAGTAAAAGCATTACCGGAAAGTTTTTGAAGAAAGAATTGAAAAGGAAATAGGAGATAAAATGAAATCGACTGTAAATGAATTTAGAACTTACCGCTCAGAAATGAATGAAAGAATTCTAAACTCCGGTTTCAGAGACTTCAATAAATTTTTTGCTCTCGATAACAAAGCTTATGTTGACGGCGCCTTGAACGCCAAGACGAAAGAACTGATGGGGCTCGCCGTTTCGATGGCATTGCGATGCAACGATTGCATTCTGTATCACATCGATAGATCGATTCAAGAAGGCGCGACACAACAGGAATTATACGAAACATTTAACGTTGCATTGATTGTCGGCGGATCGATTGTGATTCCTCACCTCAGGTATGCCGTAGAGAAAATGGATGAAATATTTGCCGAGAAAAATAAAAAATGAAACGTAAACTTTTATTAGCTAACCGAATTGTAACTGCTGATGCTAAGAACACCGTACTTCGAAACCATGCGGTTGAAATTATTGAAGGAAAGATTGAAAGAATCGTTTCACTCAAAGATGTAAATGTTTCCAATTACAATGGTGAAGTTTTAGATTATTCCCGTTACACGTTGATACCAGGATTTGTTCAAACACACATTCATCTTTGTCAAACTTTGTTTCGTGGTTTGGCGGATGATTTGGAATTGCTCGACTGGCTTCAGAAAAGAATTTTCCCTTTCGAAAATGCCCACACAAAAAATTCTCTTCGTCTTTCGGTGCGCCTTGGTTTGCATGATTTGTTATCCGGCGGCACCACTACAATTTTGGATATGGGAACGCTGCGGCATCAAGAAGTGATATTTGAAGAGTTGAACTGGTGCGGCGTTCGTGCGTTTGCCGGTAATTGCATGATGGATCAAAACGAACTGTATCCTTCATTCCGGGAAACAACTGATTGGAATCTGAAAACTGCGCATGATTTGGCTAAGACCTATCATGACTCGAACGGAGGAAAAGTTAAGTTTGGTTTTGCCCCGCGGTTTGTTTTATCATGCACGGAAAAACTTCTCAAAGAAACCAAGGAGATGATGAAAGAATTTCCCGGTTCAATTTTCCATACACATTCTTCGGAAAACCAAAAAGAAGTTGAGACTGTTAGAAAATTAACCGGAAAAGAAAATATAGAGTACTTCAATTCAATCGGCATGCTCGATTCACATACTGTACTGGCTCATTGCATCCATCTGAATGAGAATGAAATTAAATCGCTTAAAAGTAATTCCGTTCGCGTCGCTCATTGTCCGTCGTCCAATTTGAAACTCGGTTCGGGAATTGCGAACGTTCCGCGATTTATTAAAGAAGAAATTTCAGTTTCACTCGGTGCAGACGGCGCGCCGTGTAACAACACGTTGAGCGCCTTTACCGAAATGCGCCATGCTGCTTTAATCCAGAAACCGATTCACTGGCCGACTGCGATGGATGCGTTGACCGTTTTCCGATTGGCAACTATCGAAGGCGCGAAAGCTCTTCACGTTGAAAATGAGGTCGGAAGTATTGAAGTCGGCAAGAAGGCGGATTTGGTTTTGCTCGATCTTGAAAAAGCAGATCAGCCGATTCAAGGAATTAACGCTCAAGGGCTTTCTGAAGATGAACGGGTTTATTCTGCTATCGTATATTCTGCTTCAAAAGAAAATGTTAAAGCCGTATTGATCGATGGAAAATTGGTTTCTGAAAACGGCAACTGTTTATTGTACGATGAGAATGAACTTGTGTCGGAAGGCAAACAAGAGTTGAACGAATTGTTAAAACGATTTTAACCAACCTCCCAGATC
>JAJYMU010000388.1 GCA_021786655.1 Bacteroidota bacterium | reverse complement strand
TATCTATTTTTCTTAAGTTGACAGCATTGCTTGATAAGGAGGGGGACAAAAGGGGGAGGTCACTGCACTTTACTTACCGCTTCGCTCCACGGACCAACACCGTTTGTGTTTGCCGCTCTTACTCTGTAAAACACTCTCACTCCTTTCGGCACTTCGTCGTCAACAAAGTTTGTCTTCTTTGTTGTCTTAAAGTTTTTCAGCTCCGGTATTGTGTTAGCGTCTGCTGCATTTGTACCCAATCCTTTCTGCCATTCGTAGTAATCTGCATTCGGGTCAACTTGCGTGCTGACTACAAATCCTTCTCAGTCGCTGTCGTCTGCAAGAGTTGGAATTAATACTTTAGTAGGAACTGGTTTTGGTGCTGAAGCTTTTCTCTTCTTTATGTTATACTCAATCAGCTTCTCCGGGTTATCCCCGTGAAATCCGTAGGCAAGATTCTCAATCTTATCTGCAAGATTATTTGCATCGTTGCTTAAGTTTCTTGCGCCGGTAATTTTTAGTTGATATTGGTTCTTTGATTCTTCCAGTTCGTTGTCTTTGGTGTCGATGCTCGCAATCATTTCATCGACCTTTTGAATTGTTAGAGTCTGATCTGTCCAGAGTGAACTGTTCTTCTGCATACCGGCTTTAGGAGAAACAAGGCGGGTTTTCGGATCGCTTAAATAACCGATCATTTTTACCTCCATTAAGTTTTACTTTGATATTTAGTTTATCTATTCAGAATAAACGGGGAATATCAAATACGGCAAAGGAAACTGAAAAAACCTCGATTTTTAGCTAAATATGCATATTCAAATTTAAAATTGCCTTATTTCGAATTGGAATACACGTGTTTCAATTTGAAATAGCCCTATTTCTATTGGAAACACACGTGTTCCAATTTAAAATACGCTTGTTTTAAATTGTTATACCCTTATTTCCATTTGAAATAGATGTGTTTTAATTTCAAATACCCTTATTTCTATTAGGAACAACCATATTTAAAATTGCCACAGACATAAATCTATTTGAAACACTAGTATTTCAATTTCTTACAGACGTGTTTCTATTTGCTACGGACAGATTTCAAATTGGATCACAGCCGTTGCCAATAGAATTATGCATGTTCCAAAAACAGACTGATAAAGATTTTTTGCTCATCAAAAACTTCCCGCCGTAATTTCTAATCAGCTAACCCCATTTAATTGGATGTAAAAAGTTAGCCCCTATTCTGAAATTAAAGTAACGCTATTAAGTTTGTCGGTCAAGTGGAAAATCGTTTCCCGAAAATTTTGAGAACCCATCAGAAGGAATTGCCGCTTCATTTTTTGTCACCGCCCTTTTTCTTAATTTTGAATCAAACTAAAAGCGTTGAAGATGAAAAAGTATTTGATGATGTTGATTATGTTGATGTCGGCAAAAATTTTTTCGCAGACGGATTCATCGGCGGTTGCAAAAGATTCTATCCGGGCATTCAATGCCGATGTCGTTACCAAGATTCAGCTGAGTTCACCAATCGTTTCGACACCGCTGATTTGGAACAATAAAATTTTTGCTGTTGATAAATCGGGCACCGTTTCATGTTACGATTCCGCTGCCACACCGGTTTGGAAAACAAATTTATCTGTAACGATCACAACAAAACCGATGATTGCCGATGACGTTCTTGTCCTGGGTAGTGTTAACGGAGACATATTCGCAATCGATCCGAAAACCGGAAATCAATTTCAATCGATAGGGCTCGATAGAAAAATCAGCACGGAAATAATCCCGTTTAGTTATCAAGGGAACATCGCGTTGGCAATGCCGAAGTCGAGCGAATCAAAAACTGCGATACTGTTTGGAACTGAAGACGGGAAAATTCATTGTTACGATCTTGAAACTCTGCAAGAATACTGGACCAATTCAGACGCGAAAGGTGCCGTAGGCGGCTCGCCGGTTTACGTGAATAACAAAATACTTTTTACAAGCAGCGACGGATTTCTTTACTGCTTAGATGCGAACAACGGGTTGCTGATTTGGCGATGGAAAGAAAGCGCAGAATCAAGTTTTGCGGGTTCGAATATTTTAACGGACGGTAAAACAGTTTACGCAGTTTCAAATGAAAATGTTGTTTTCGACGTTGATCTGCTTCTCGGTAAGCTGGTTTGGAAATCCAAAAATGTTAATGCGTTGCCGCCGCTAAATCTTTCGCAAGATTTCAAAACATTATTCGTTGTAACTAAAGATAAAAAGTTGATGATCGTCTCCGCTGTGCAAGGTAAGCTGGTCAAAGATGTTAAGATGGATGTCCCGTTCGACAGCACCGGTTCAATCGCAATTGAAAACGGAAAAAAGATTTTATTCTCTCGAAGCGGCGGCATCTTTCAACTCAACGAAAAGTTAAAGGAAGAACCAATAATCCGTCTTGGCGCTGCGCAGATAAACTATTTCATCAAGATCGACGACGACAAATTTCTTTGTTCAAATCTCCAAGGTATGGTTGTAATTTTTAGATTGAGGCTTTCCGCCTCGGCAAGCCAGAGGTGAGACGAGCCTTGAAAAACTT
>JAJYMU010000085.1 GCA_021786655.1 Bacteroidota bacterium | reverse complement strand
AACGTGATGATTTCCGGTTTTGCACTGCCAATGTAGCGATACCATTACTGCCTAAATGAGATTCATAAAGCTTAGTGAAATCGAGATCGGAAAGTACATCAACGTTGTGAATAAGAAATGGTTTTCCGTCGTTGAAGAACCAAGATGCTTTTTTCAATCCGCCGCCAGTGTCTAGAAGTAAATTGCTTTCATCGGAAATAGAAATCTGCGCGCCAAAGTTTTTTTTCGTTTCAAGGTAATCAGTAATTTGATCGGCAAAATGATGAACGTTGACGATGATCTGATCGAATCCGAATTTTAAAAGTCGTGTAATAGTTAACTCCAGAAGTGTTTTGCCGTTTATCTCGATGAGAGCTTTTGGCTTTGAGTTAGTGAGCGGCTGTAACCGTGTGCCGAGACCGGCTGCAAGAACGAGTGCTTTCATTGGTTAACCGTTACACGCAAATGCTAAGAAGAAAAGTTGCAAAGGGGCAAAGAAACAAAGTCTCATCCGCTACACTTTCAATTTAGTTATTAAACTGCTGAGCATTCTTTCAATTTCTCTGCTTAACTCGAAAACCCTAGAAAAATTTTCCTGAGAAATAAAATTTAGATTCTTCGCAATTTCGATTTGAGTTTGTAGTTCAAAAGTTGAACCGATAGCGATTTGAAGAAATCTAATATATTCTTTGCGTGTATGTCGTCCGAATCCTTCCGCGATATTACTTGGAATCGAAATCGCGGCTCTTCTCAATTGATTTGTTAACGAAAATTGTTCTTCCTTTGGAAAAGCATTGGTCATTTTATAAATCTCGGTTACAAATGAAATCGATTTTTGCCAAACTATAAGATCACGGAAAGTTTTGATTACAGTTACTTTGTTCCTTAGTGCCTCAGTCACTTAATCCCCCTTTTTTCAAATTAGTATGAGAAACAACGACGGTTAAATCTTCTCTATGTACCAAATGTTCTCCTAACCTCTCCGCACAATAAACAGAGCGGTGTTGTCCGCCAGTGCATCCGAAGTTAACCATCAAGTCGGTGAAACCGCGTGACAGATATTTTTCAACGGATTCATCTACCAGCGAGAAAACATTCTGCAAAAATTTTTGCGTTTCAGGTTGAGAATTCAGAAAGTCCGCAACTGGCTTGTCTTTGCCCGTTAATGATTTGTATTCATCGTAACGACCCGGGTTGTGAATAGCACGGCAATCGAAAACAAAACCGCCGCCATTGCCGGAAAGATCAATAGGAATTTTCTCCCGGTATGAAAAGCTATTAATCCGGACGGTTAATTTGCCGGTGCTAAAATCATCAGCGTCAAAGTTCTTCAATTCCGTGGAATGAATAATTTGGTTAAGTGAATTGAGCAGCTCCGGCATTTTTATTTTCGGCGGATGATTTTGCAAGAGCCATTCCAAATTTTTTACCGCATACGGAATGCTTTTCAGAAAATGTGACTTGCCTTCGAAGTAGCCGCGGTAGCCGTAAGCGCCGAACATCTGAAGCAGCCGAATCAGAACGTAACCGTAATAATATTTTAGAAACTCTTTCTTATTTACTTCTTTGATTTTCTTGATGGAGCTTATATAGTGCTCAAGAAATTCTTCGCGAAGTTGTAAAGGGATGTTTGCCTTGGAATCCAGCAAGAAAGAAGCGATGTCGTATTGTAGCGCACCTTTGCGCCCGCCTTGGTAATCAATAAAAAACGGCTCGCCGTTAAAGAGCATCACGTTGCGTGAATTGAAATCACGGTACATGAAATAGTTGCAATCTGCCTGAAGCAAAAATTCAACCAGTGCATTAAAATCATCTTCGAGTTTTTGTTCGTCGAAAGAAATTTTGGCGAGCTTAAGAAAATAATATTTGAAATAATTCAAATCCCACATCATAGACTGCTTATCAAACTTTGCGCGGGGATAACATTTGGAATAATCCAACCCCTTGGTACCGTGAATCTGAAACTGGGGAAGAGTTTCGATTACGTTTTTGTAAAGGTCAACCGTTGAAGAACTAAAATTTTCTCCGCAGCGGTTCTTATCGAGATAAGAATAAATAGTTTCGTTGCCAAGGTCTTCAAGAAGATAGATGTGTGATTTCAAATCTGCAGAATAGACCTTTGGCACATTCAATTTCTTTTTCAAAAAATGTTTTGTCAGATATACGAATGCGCGGTTCTCGCGAACATCAGCGTTATAAACGCCGATTGCGGTTTTGCCGCTGCCGGTAATTCGAAAATATTTTCGCGCCGACGCGGACGCCGGAAGGGGAGAGAAAGTATTAACTTTCTCTCCGGACCAGCTCTCAAAAAGTAATTTTAGATGTTCCTCAATTTTCATAAAGGTAAAAATATTCTTTCTTGAAATTAAAATCGTCTTTGCGGAGAAACTTCGTTCGGATCGAAATATTTTCTCGGAAGTTTTTCGTCACGCATTGCCGCATCGTAAATGAATGATGCCATGATTGTTGCCGACTGAATTAAATCCGGCGCGGAGACATGATCGATCACATCCATATTGGAATGGTGCGTCAGCGTCGAGTATTCAAGATCGTCTTGGATAAACTGGAAACCCGGCAGACCGACACCATCAAATGAAACGTGATCTGTGCTTCCTGTATTTCTGATTGTTACCGTTGATGCGCCGAGATCGTTAAACGGTTTTAGCCATTCCTCAAAAATCGGAACTACTGCGTTGTTGCCTTGAGCGTAAATGCCGCGAATCTTTCCGCTGCCGTTATCATAATTGAAGTAGCAATCGAACTTATCGTACTCCGGTTTCTTTTCCTTTTTGTCGCGATCGAAGAAATGATTTGTCACATAATTCCGTGAGCCGATCAATCCTTCTTCTTCGGCGTCCCACATTGCAATTCTAATTGTGCGTCTCGGTTTTACGCCAATCGATTTCAAAATTCTAAGCGCTTCCATTGCAACGGCGCATCCCGCGCTGTTATCTGTGGCGCCGGTACCCGCATGCCAAGAATCAAAATGTCCGCCTAACATTACAACTTCATCTTTCAATTTCTTATCAGTGCCGGGAATTTCGGCAACAATGTTGTAACCAAGCGAATCGCTGTCAACGTAATTTGCCTGGACTTCAAGTTCTACCGAAACCGGAATATTTTTCTTAAGTATTCTAACCATTCTGTTGTACTGCTCACTTGATACGACAATTGACGGCAGAGGGTTTTCAGAACCTTTGGCGTATGAACCGCCGCTTTGAACGAAAATTGTTCCGTCTTTACCGCGGCTTGGCTCTAGCAGAACTGTTGCGCCCTCATCTTTCAGAAATTTGTTGATCGCTTGCATTAGTTCATGGCGGGCCATGAATTCTTCTCGTCTTGCTGCAAACGGAGACCTTGCACCCGGATCGGGGGCCATTTCAATTTTCTTGAGATCGTCATCGGTTCTTCTCTTTGCCATCGGGTCATAAGAAATTTCCAGCGGCTGTTCATCTTGAGTAAGAACGATTGCGTCTTTTAGTTTGCCTTTATACTTATCCATGTCTTCAACTTTTTTAACATCGAATAAAACTACATTCCCTTTTATCACACCGTTGGTTCCCGGCGTCCAAGCTTTCGGATAAGCGATGAGCGGCATGTATTGAGGTGAAGTCATTGCTGCATAAAACTTATTTAATTCCCACCCGCGACCGAAAGTACCCCACGGTTCCATCTTTGCATTTACAAAACCGAGCTCTTTTAATTTATTGACAGCCCATTCGCCGGCTTTTTTATATTGAGGCGATTCGGCGAGACGGGGTCCATAAACGTCGCTTAAATATTCCATGTATTCCATCACTTTGGAATTTTCTAAACCTTCTTTACGAATTCTTTGAACAATCTGAAGATCAACTTTTTCTTGAGCATAAGACGAAAACGAGAAAACGATGAGAAAAAAGAGTGCAGTAAAAGATTTGCGATACATAACGTATCCTCCAATTGAATTCTTACTTAGTTGTTTTTTTGACGAAAGACCCAGCATTCCAATATTAAACAGATTATAACATCAGAAAGCTTAACGCCAATTTATTTTTTCTCCTTCATCATCTCTTTGAAACGAAGTAAAGCCATTTCTCTATCTGCCTTCTGTGACGGAGGATGTGAACAATGGCGTGCTCAAACATCATCTCGATATCATACAATCCCCATTTTGTTTCTTGCCGGGTAGCAAGAATTTCTTTTTCAGTCATCTTCAATCTATCGCTGATAATGTCTGCAGTAAAGTTGATAACTTTTTCCAGCTCTTCGATTGCATGAACAACATTGTAAACGTGATAATCATTATTGACTACCGGCTTTTTTAGGAATACACAAATTTGATCTGCATAGCCGTAACCGGCTCGAACAACATGTTTCATAACCGATTGAATTGATCGGCAGTCTTCGTCTGTAGTTAATGGGTCGTAAATTTTTATGAACTCCTCTTGCGAAATTGTGCTGAGCAAGTTTCTAAGTTCCAGTGAAACTCTTTCATACTCGTCCATTAATGCGCCGATTGCACCGGGACGGAAAATTCTTTCCATGATAGCTATTCTCCTTCATCATAATTTAGAATTGGACGCAGCCACTTTTCCGCTTCTTTCAAACTGATTCCTTTGCGCTTCCTGTAATCATCCACTTGGTCTTTGCCGATTTTTCCAACAGTAAAATATTTTGATTCGGGATTTGCAAAATACAATCCGCACACCGAGGCTGCTGGATACATAGCCAAACTTTCGGTTAACTGAATTGAAGTATGTTTTTCTGCATCCAGCAATTTCCAGATGGTTAGTTTCTCAGTGTGATCGGGTTGAGCGGGGTAACCGGGCGCGGGACGGATGCCGTGATATTTTTCATCGATCAATTCTTTGTTAGATAACGATTCATCTGAATCGTAACCCCAGAGTTCCTTTCTTACTTTTGAGTGAAGCAATTCAGTAAACGCCTCAGCAAGCCGGTCTGCGACTGCTTTTGTCATGATTGCGTTGTAATCGTCATGATCTTTTTCAAATCTCTCAACAATTTTTTCAATTCCAATTCCAGCAGTCACCGCAAACATTCCGATAAAATCTTTCGCACCGGAATCTTTTGGCGCAATGAAATCAGCTAATGCAAGGTTCGGTATTTCTCCCGACTTAACTGACTGCTGTCTTATTGTATGAAGAGTTTCAAGAATTCCAGATCGCGATTCATCGGAATAAATCTCAATATCTTCCTCAACAGAATTCGCCGGGAACAAGCCAACGACACCGTTTGCAGTAAGATTTTTCCCGAGAATAATTTTGTCCAACAGTTTGCTCGCGTCATCAAAAATTTTCTTCGCCTCTTTGCCGTAGTCTTTATTCTCAAAAATTGCCGGATAACGTCCTTTCAATTCCCACGTTTGAAAGAAAGGGGTCCAGTCAATAAAATTTCTGATTTCCGTGAGAGAATAATTTTGAAAAAGTGTGACGCCAAGCTTAGCTGGTTTTGTAATTGAAATTTTTCCCCAATCAAGTTTCAGCTTGTTCGTCTTGGCTTTCTCAAATGGTAAGTATTCCCGCACTTCATGTCTCCGGGAATGATCTTCGCGGAGTTTGGAATATTCTTGTTTAATTCCAGCCGAAAATTTTTCCCGTGTGTCTTTGTTGAGCAAGTTGCTAACGACGTTTACGCTTTTAGATGCATCAAGGACGTGGATTGTCGTTTGAGAATATTCCGGCTCAATCTTAACTGCCGTATGAACGCGCGAAGTTGTTGCGCCGCCGATGAGAAGAGGGAAGTTAAGTTTCATCCGATTCATTTCTTTTGCGACGTGAACCATTTCATCGAGCGATGGAGTGATCAGTCCGCTCAATCCAATAATATCAACATTTTTTTCGACTGCGGTCGAAAGAATTTTGTCGGACGGCACCATCACGCCGAGATCAATCACGTCGTAATTGTTGCAGCCGAGAACAACTCCGACAATATTTTTCCCGATATCGTGAACGTCGCCTTTGACAGTAGCGAGCAAGATTGTCCCAGCCCCACCCCGGCCCTCCCCCAAGGGGAGGGGGACAACTTCGCGCTCTTTTAATTTTTCAAGAATGCGATCTAAAACTTTTTTTACATCATTTGTCACTTCGTCATTTGTGAATCTTATAACTTCAAAACCTTGTTCGTTCAGCCATTGAGTTCTAATTTCATCTGCTTCTTTATTCTCCGGCAATTGATGAATCAATCCGTCGATTTCAACTACCAACATTTTGGAAAGACATACAAAATCGACAATGTATTTACCAATGATATGCTGTCGAAGGAATTTATAATTTTCAAGTTGTTTGGATTTCAAGAACTCCCAAATAATTGATTCTGTGGTTGTCGACTCTTTGCGTTTAATAAGTGCAAACTCTTTCAGTTTTCCATACACAGTAGGATCAGCGGTTTGCCATCCAAAAGCCCCTTCCCCTTGGGAAGGGGTTTGGGGATGGGCGAGAAAGGGTTCGAGGTAAGCCACAGCTTTCTTCATCACGCGCGCACTCTTTACGACTTGAGGCAAAAACATTTTGCCGGAACCAAACAAATCTCCGACAATGTTCATCGCGTCCATTAGCGGTCCTTCAATTACATCAAGCGGCTTCGGATATTTCTTTCTTGCTTCTTCAATATCCAACTCGACGTATTCCACAATACCTTTAACAAGCGCGTGCTTCAATCTTTCTTCGACCGGCACTTTTCTCCATTCATCCTCAAGCTTCGCGCCTTTGACATCTTGAGTTAAAGTATTCGCGAATTCAACAAGCCGCTCCGTCGCATCCGGTCTTCTGTTCAGCAAAACGTCTTCAACTCTTTCTAAAAGTTCTTTCGGAATTGTTTCATAGACGGCAAGCTGTCCTGCGTTTACAATTCCCATATCCATTCCGGCTTCGATTGCATAAAAAAGAAAAGCCGAGTGCATTGCTTCGCGCACTTTGTCGTTTCCACGGAATGAAAATGAAATGTTGCTTACGCCGCCGCTTACTTTTGCTAGTGGAAGATTTTTTTTAATCCATTTTACCGCTTCGATATAGTTCAGTGCGTACTGGTTGTGTTCTTCGATGCCGGTTGCAATCGCAAAAATGTTCGGATCGAGAATTATATCCTGCGGTTGAAATCCGACTTCCTCGGTAAGAATTTTATAAGCGCGCTGACAAATTTTTATTTTTCGTTCAAGCGTGTCGGCTTGCCCGTCTTCATCAAACGCCATAACGATGACTGCTGCACCGTAACGTAAAACTTTTCTCGCATACTCTTTGAAAGCGGTTTCGCCTTCTTTCATTGAAATGGAATTAACAATTCCTTTTCCTTGCAAACATTTCAACCCGGCTTCAATCACCGTCCATTTGGAAGAATCGAGCATGATTGGAACTCGCGCGATATCGGGTTCGGTGGAAAGAAGATTGAGAAACTTGGTCATCGTTTCTTCGGAGTTGATAAGCCCTTCATCCATGTTGATGTCTAGAACCTGCGCGCCGTTTTCAACTTGATCTCGCGCCACGGAGAGTGCTTCTTCAAATTTATTTTCTTTGATGAGGCGCGCAAATTTTTTCGATCCGGTTACGTTGGTGCGTTCGCCGATATTTACAAAATTTGTATCGGGACGAAAGATAAGCGGTTCCAATCCGCTCAGACGGAGATAGGGCTCAACCTTCGGAATTTTTCTCGGAGGAAATTTCTTTGCGACTTCAGCAAAAGCTTTTATGTGATCCGGCGTTGTACCGCAGCACCCGCCGACAACATTGAAATATCCTTCGCGCGCGTATTCATCCAAAACTTTTGCCATCGAAACCGGTGATTCGTCGTATCCGCCGAATTCATTCGGCAGCCCGGCATTTGGATACAAACTGATGAAAACATTTGCAATGTTCGATAATTCGGAGATGAATGAACGCATTTGTGTGGGGCCGAGCGAGCAATTCAAACCGACGCTCAATAAATTTTTCGTGTGAGCAATCGAAATCCAAAATGCTTCCGTGTTTTGTCCGGAAAGTGTTCTGCCGCTCATGTCAACGATTGTCCCGGAGATCATGATTGGAATTTGATTGTCGGTTTCGTCGCACAATTCCATGATTCCGTAGAGTGCGGCTTTTGCATTCAACGTATCGAAAATCGTTTCGACAAGAAGAACATCGGAACCGCCGTCAATCAATCCGCGGGCTTGTTCTTTGTATGCATCCTTCACTTGATCGAAGGTAACGGCGCGGTAACCGGGATCACCGACGTTCGGCGAAAGCGATAATGTTTTGTTTGTGGGGCCGAAAGCGCCGGCAACGAATCGCGGTTTATCAGGATTTTTTTTTGTGAATTTTTGAGCGGCTTCCTTTGCAATGCGCGCCGCTTCAAAATTTATTTCATAGACAAAACTTTCGGTTTTGTAATCGGCTTGCGATATCGACGTTCCGTTGAAAGTATTCGTTTCAATTATATCTGCGCCGGCTTCCAAATATGCTTCGTGAATACTTTTGATGATTTCCGGCTGTGTTAAAACCAGCAAATCATTGTTGCCTTTCAGATCAGCCGGATGATCTTTAAATCTATTCCCTCTAAACTTTTCCTCGGTTAGTTTATGGCGCTGAATCATCGTTCCCATTGCGCCGTCGAGCACCAAAATTCTTTCGGATAATATTTTTCTTAGTTTATTCAACATCTATTGTTAACCTTACCAGTCTTTTGTAGTTATAAGCGAATATACTTAAATTGACATTGAATTAAAATTTAGGGTTGGTGAAAAAATGATTGTCGTAACGGGCGGTGCGGGGTTTATCGGCAGCGCAATTGTATGGAAGCTGAATAGAATGGGGGAAGATAAAATCATCATTGTTGATGAGCTTGGTAAGGATGAGAAATGGAGAAACTTGAACGGACTTCGCTTCGAAGATTTTTATCACAAAGACGATTTTATGGGATTGATTCTTCAACGGCAGATTCAATTTAAAATTACCGCTATCATTCACCTCGGCGCATGTTCTTCAACAACCGAAAAAGATGCCGATTACCTGATGGATAATAATTTTCATTACTCGCAAGAACTGGCAAAGTACAGTTTGGAAAAAGGAGTCCGCTTTGTTTATGCTTCGTCTGCCGCTACATACGGCGACGGTTCTACCGGTTACGAAGACGACGAAAACAAAATGGAAAATTTGCGTCCGCTTAACATGTACGGTTACTCAAAACATTTGTTCGATACATGGATTAAACGAAACGGTTTGATGAATCATGTTGCCGGACTGAAATATTTTAATGTTTACGGACCTAATGAATATCATAAAGGGGATATGCGCAGTGTTGTGCACAAAGCGTTCGAGCAAGTCCGCGATACCGGAAAGGTTAGACTTTTCAAATCTTACCACCCGGATTACAAAGACGGCGAACAGAAACGCGACTTCATTTATGTAAAAGACGCAGTTGACATGAGTCTTTTCTTTCTCGAACATCAGGACAAGAACGGAATTTATAATGTTGGAACCGGCCGTGCGCAAACTTGGATTGATTTAGTCACGGCTCTCTTCGATGCGGTCGGCAAACCGGTTAACATAGAATTCATCGACATGCCGGAAGACATTCGTGAAAAGTACCAGTACTTTACAGAAGCGAGATTGAACAAATTGAAAAACGCCGGCTACACCAAACCGATAATGAATGTCCGTGACGGCGTGACGGATTACGTTAAAAATTATCTTTTAAAAGATTTTTACTTCGGAATAAAAAATGAGCAGCAACACACAGCTTGAAACTACCAAAGCGCGAAGCGAGTTCAGAAAACGGATTTACTTTTTCACTTTGAAGCTGATTGAGTTCATCGATTCGCTTCCGAAAGACAACGTGACGCAGCGTATCAGCGATGAACTTTTCGGCAGCGGAACAAGCGTGATAAGCAATTACATCGAAGCGACGGCTGCCTCCACCAAAAAAGATTTAGCAAATCACACTATCTCCTCATTAAAATTTGCGAACGAATCGAAGTTATGGCTTGCGCTGTTGCGTGACAGCAAACGTGCGCGTGCCGAAAAAGTAAAATGGTTTTTAGATGAACTCGACGATATTTCCACATCGTTAGCAAATTCAATCAACCAGCCGAAGTAATATGCAGCTCGCCACTCTTTGTTACGTGATGAAAGATGATAAGACGCTGATGTTGTTCCGCAACAAAAAGAAGAACGACGTTCACGAAGGGAAATGGAACGGGCTCGGCGGAAAATTTGAACAAGGTGAGACGCCTGAAGAATGCGTTATCCGTGAGATAAAAGAAGAAAGCGGTTTGCTGATTAAGAATCCGTCGCTGCGCGGGTTCATAACATTTCCAATGTTCGACGGGAAGAAAGACTGGTACGTTTTTCTATATGTTGCGCGGAATTTCAAAGGCAAACTTATAAATTCACATGAAGGCACTTTGGAATGGATTCCCAACGAGAAACTTCTTGATTTGAATTTATGGGAAGGCGACAAAATTTTTATTCCGTGGCTCTTTCAAGATAAATTTTTTTCCGCGAAGTTTGATTACGCAAATGGTAAATTTGTTAAGCACTCGGTTGAGTTTTATCAATTTTGAGTGGGGCACACCATGAAAAGGTTTAGACGAAACATGTCCGATGATTCGGATTTAATCGAGAGATTAAATCGCGACCGTATCGGTGCGGAAACCGTTCTTAATCAAAGGTTGGTTCTCTTCTTAGTTGTATTTGCAGTAGTAATCGTTAGTGCGTTGAACTCGCAGAAGAAAATATTTTTCTTGTCGCTGCTTTTTGCCGGATTGGTAATCTGCTGGGTTCTAGCATACATAGTTGTAACCGCTGCAAGAAGAGTCGGTTACTTGGTTAAAGAGCTGCATACAAACGATCCCGATGCAAAAATAATGGATAAGAAAGGCGGCGGGCGAAGCGTAAGATTTCTGCTCGGTTATTTCATTCCCATTTTTTGTTCCGCTCTCCTAACCGTTGCTTTTGTAACCGGCGCATTCGGATTTATGGATACATATTTATTGCCGACGAACATCAGCACAACCGCTGTGGAAAACAAAGCAAAAGAAATCGGTTCGGAAATTAAAAAGCAGATTGAACCGCAAAAAGATGAAACCGCGGGTCATTTCAAAAGTGTTGATAGTGTAATACTTTTATCTAAACAATCTCCCGCCGATAAAAAATCTGCACAAATAAGCGGAGCTAAAGCATCTCAAGGCGGGTCACAGGCTGGCAAGTACTCGCCCAACTTTAGAAATGTTGATAGTGTAATTGCTCTCAGCAATCCTCTTCCGGCAAAAGGTAAGTCTGCTGAAACATCTAAGAAGAAAGCGGTTCCTCAAAGCGTAAATCCTGAACAAGAGCTTAGAAGTCTTGATAGTATGTTTGCGAAAGCTAAGCCGCAAAAGACCACCGACAAACCAAAAGAGCTAAAGGGTGATACTGTAAAAGCAAAGGTAAAGACAAAGGAAAAAAATTCTCCTTCACCTCATTTCGAAAACATCGACAGCGTTATTACAAAACCGAAATGATTTTTACGGGCTGGCTCAATCAGTCGGCGATCATATCAAAATCTTCGTTCCAAGAAACTGATAATTAAATCGTTAACACATCCCGGGTTTTCTAAAACCGACATGTGTCCTGATTGAGGAATGACCGCAAATTCAGAGTGTGGAATTTTTTCCGAAAGAGTTCTCATTAAAGGTGGCGGACTAATTTTATCAAATGAGCCGCTCAGAACCAAAGTCGGGATTTTTATGTGGGGAAGAAACGGTGTTGTATCGGTTCTGCTTACCAAAGCAATCAGCGCGCCCTTCACGCCGGCGGGATCGTTTTTGTGTGCTTTGAATAAAGTGTTGAGAAAAAGTTTTTCGTTCTCTTTTACGGTGTCTTCGGCAAAACAGTTTGTTACGAACGGGTCAACGAACTTTATTAATCCTTCCGTATTGATCTGGTCGATGCCGGCGGCGCGTTTTAATTTTGCCGCGTTATCGTCGGCTTCGGATTTTGTACCGCACAAAATTAATCCGCCGAATTTGTCTTGCCGCTTTTCAACCGCGCGTAGAACTATATAACCGCCCATTGAATGCCCGCACACAATCGGTTTGGGCAGAGACAGCTCATTTATGATAGAAAACAAATCATCAACGTACGCTTCCATTGTGTATTGCCCATCGCCGACGTAACTTTCTCCGAGTCCTCTCACGTCGTATGCGACACAATAATATTTATCTTTCAACGCTTCGATTTGAAATTCCCAAATTGAATGATCGAACGGAAAACCATGCACAAATACAACCGGCTGATTGTAGCTTTCCCCGAACGTGTGAACCGACAAGCTGTTGATAGTTAGTTTCATTTTAGTCCCGGTTTAAGAGAGCGATTTTTGATATTGAAAATAATAATTCTCTTTGTGTAAAACGAAAAGGAAGGTGGGAAAGTTCTCAACGATGCCGGATACGAAAAGCACATTTAGAAGTAATACAAATATTTTATTTTGAAGACGGAGACGCGGTCTGTCAAATCGAGCGTTCCCATCGGGTTGTTTCTATCATGAACTTCGTTCAATGCAAAATAGATCCAGCTCTTCGGTGAAAACTGGTATGCGAAAAGTGCGCCTATAAAAATTCTTTCCATCCTGTCGGTGGATCGTACAAAAAGATTATCAGCGTAAACGGTTACACTCATATCATTGATCGGTGTTAAAGTGAAAAACGGTCGCGCGTTGTAAGTGATGTCTTCAATATTTCCATCCGGTTTTCCTTCAATCCAAATATTGAATGATGTCCCGACTTGAAGAATGTTTAAAGCTTTCCAGTCAAACTGTCCGCCGAAAGCTCCGTAAGTACCCAGATAGTTTCTGTAAAAATTATAAGTCTTAGCGTAAACACCGTAAAAATTAGCGTTCCATTTGGCTTGGCTGATCCAAATGTTGGGATCTATCTCATATGAATCGTATTGAATGCCGGAATCTTTGGCTCTGCCTGCAATCATGTCAACTTCAAATCCCCAATTGCTTTTAAATTGCATGTTATAAACAAACACAGCCGAATGATCGGTGTAGTTTTCAATTTTTTTGTGAGTAAGTGAAGCGCCGCCGAAAATTAGTATTTGCGAAATCGCGCCTTCCTTTGGATACCAGATCGGTCCGGTAATTCCAGTTAACTCTGTTGTTCCTATCCAAGGTACATATCCCACTTGGTTGATATCGAAGTTATTGCCGACATATCTCGTACGAACCATTGTAACCCACGATGGTGCAAATTGTGTGAATCCGGCCGAAGCAGCGAAATCACCTTCGGAGTTTTTTACGGAACGTGCAATTTGATATGCAAGCTGCCAATCAGATTTGCGCAGTGCGCCGTCGATATCGATCACGCCGTAGGTATTGTTGGCAGTTTGTTTGCCGACAAACAATACACCAAGCGAAGAATTTTCCATGATCTGTTTTTTCACTCTTCCGGACACGAATACTGCCGAAGGTTCCGTCGCGTTTGAGCCGTCGTAATTTGTGAAATCTTTTTCCCCGGTTCGAGCTACGAATCCGCCATACTCCCAATCGTTAAATCTGCCGAAAGCTTTTGCACCAAATGAAAGCGGAACTTCGGAACCGTCGGGTAATTTTCTTCCGATTCTGCGCGAGTAGAAGAGATTGAGCGGACTGTAAAAACCGGTGCTGCGTTGTTTGCCAGAAGGCATAAAAATTTCATTGCCTTGAACAAAAAATGGGCGCCGCTCGCTAAAAAATGTTTCGTAACGTGAAATGTTAAACGTGTAAGGATCGGCTTCGATTTGCGCAAAATCGGGGTTAGCGGTTGCCTGAAAAGTTAACTGCGGAGATGGATTGTAAAAAATATCCAGACCGGCGTGAGGATCAACTTTGTATTTATTGTTGCCGAGGTAATTGATTTTTCCAAACACCACCGGATATAATTCAAGATTCAAACTTTTGATTGAGGGATGAAAATCTTCAAACACAAGTTTCCCAAATTTCGAAATTCGCTGACCTTCGTTTTGTTCGTACTTGCACCAATACAAGTCTTCGGAATTGATCGGGCGCCAGCGGTCGAAATCCAAACCCCAGTTGTTTAGTTTTTCATCGTACTGAATTGATTTATATGGAATTTCCATTTCGATGACAAATCCCCAATCGTAAATTTTTGCGGCGGAGAACCAGATGCCGTCCCAACTGTAATCGCGGTTGCGTGCATCATCCAGCAAACGGCAGTCGGCACGCGCACCGGCGGCGTTAACCGCAAATTTGTAAGCTGTCCGATTGTCGTTAAACGTATCGAGCATGATTGAAACAATATCGCCGCCTCCTTCGTCAAGATTTCCTGTGTGCTGCTGAATATTTTCTTTTTCATCGTAACAAACCATTAAGCAGTAAAGCGCCGTTTCAGTGGTTAAAACTTTTGCGTAAGTTTTTCTCGAAGGGGATTTTCCGTAAAACGGCTGCAGCTGAAAAAAATCTGTTGCGGAATCTGCTTTTGCCCACGCGTCGTCTATTACGCCGTCA
>JAJYMU010000269.1 GCA_021786655.1 Bacteroidota bacterium | reverse complement strand
TATCTTGCGCCAGGGTCTTACTACTATCTTTGAAGAATATGACGACATATGCATTGTTGCTGAAGCTGAAAACGGTCAGTCCATGATCAATAAATATTTTTCTTTCAAGCCCGATGTTGTCTTAACCGATATCGAAATGCCGAATATGAACGGAATTATAGCTGCAGAACAAATTCTAAAGAAAGAGCCGGATGCTAAAATTATTTTTCTCACGATGCATAATTCCGACGAATATGTTTATAAAATTCTGGAAATAAACGCCGTGGGGTTGGTATCCAAGGAAATTATTAAAAGTGAATTGATACATGCTATCAGAACCGTTGCAAGCGGTGAGAAGTATTTCATGGGAAAATCAGACGCTGAAATTAAAAGAATAAAAATAAAGTTTAGCGACCAAAAAGAAAGAGAGATTGAATCGCGTTCAATATCGCTGACACCCGCTGAAAAAAGAATTTTGTTGCTAATTGCCGAAGGAAAAACAAGCAATGAAATTGCGGACACGTTGGGTAAGGGCAAACGAACAATTGATTCCAGCCGTTCTTCTATTATGAGCAAACTTAACTTGCAATCGCTCCCCCAATTGATAAGGTATGCCGTGCATTATTCTTTTTCAAAAAAGAATAACGGCAAGATAATTTTGTGATGCTGCCGATGATTTGTGCTTTGACCATGCATCCGGTCGAATTTTCATCGGCACACACAAAAAGTTTAATTCCTTTTTTGTTTAACATGAAATGTACCTGAATATATTCCTGGTATGGTTACTACACTAAATGTTAAGTTAAATCTGCCTAATTGTAAAAGAGGCAAAAAAAATAGCGGGGTCTAAAATGAACCGTAATGCGTTTATTATTCCAGCAGCTATTCTTATAGTATTTTTATTCCCATCAATT
Source organism: Bacteroidota bacterium (assembly GCA_021786655.1). Classification (GTDB taxonomy): domain Bacteria; phylum Bacteroidota; class Ignavibacteria; order Ignavibacteriales; family Melioribacteraceae; genus Fen-1258. The sequence continues at coordinate 1,649 of JAJYMU010000269.1, read as the reverse complement.
AGCTCTTCTCAAGTAGTTGGAAAAATTTATTCTCAGGATGATGCTAACAAATTGTTTGGAGATGTCCTGGGAACAGTTACTATGAATCAGAGTGAGCTTCTACCTATTCTAAGCCAAACACAGAATTACGTTATGTTCAGAGTCGCCGATGATGAATTAATAATTCTTGGAGACGGACGCAAAGTATTGTATCCTATCGGTAAGAGTGTAAATCCGAATGATGTGTTCTATGTTGTCAGTAAATCTAAAGTAACGGAATTGCTGAATCTGTCCGCTTCTATCAAAGTCAATTTTGAAGTTCGGCAGAAAACTCAAACCGTAACATCAGGAACATTTACATTGGAAGAAGCTTTACTGTGTCCACCTTTTTGTCCGTAGTTAACTTATGAGTGTACCTCTGCTAATTGTTATCGTTTCAATATTTGTCTGGATTTTTCCGCCATTGACAAACAGGAAATCCCGATACTTTTTTTTCTTTGTCATAATGGCTTTGTCGGACCCGGTGAGGCTGCTTTTGCTTTATACGCTAAAACTGAACCCGGTAAAACTTTCGGCAACCATCGTTCTCCTTCTTCTTTCATCGCTGGTTACAAAAAAAAATCTGCGGAATATTCTTATCGGATTATCAGCAGTAGTGACGCTCCTCTTCGTGTCTATTAATGTTCCTCGAAATATACTTCTGGATTCTTCTTGTCTCGTTCACTTTTTTATTATCTATGTAATAATAGATTCATTCATCCGCCAGTTTAATGAAAATCATTCCGTCAACTTGTTCTTAATTTTGCTGATCACATATGAATTTATTGCCATCCTGAAATACATTGCTGCCATTTTAAGCTATGAAGAAGGAGCGATAAGTTTCTACTTAGCAACATTCATCCAAATCTTTTTTGGAATTCTTTTCTCATTTGTAAATGTTAATACTAAAAACTTTTCAATCGCCTCTGAAAGATAATCCGTTTAGAGCGGAATTATTCAGAATATGGAAGTTGAATATATTGAAGAAGAAAGAAGTGATTTCTCTACACCTGTCAATTCATTTAGTTGCTGATAGGAATTAAACAGAGCGGTATCATCGATGAGATTGGAACTCACTTAAATTATTGTTTTCATTTCCAGAATCTTGGCAACATACAAGCAACCCCGCCTTTGGCAAGATCACCATCAATCACAAATTCATCCGTATGAAGAAAGAATCCGTTGGGACTAAATTCTGTTTCTCCAAACGGTAAAACAATCAGCGTTTCCTGTCCTTTATGAGAATCGTTGTATTCTACTTTTAGAAAACCTTTGAATCTAAGGTAGTACTTGTGAAGAACCGGATCAACGTACATGATCTTCGAGGCATCGGTAACATAAGCTTGGGATTCGTATGCAATGGACTCGTGGATTCTAAGTGTGAAGCCCTCATTATTAAAATTATTTTTGACGAGCGACGTAAGAAAGTGAGCAATTGAACCTTTGTATGCGTTTGTTCTGTTTTTCAAAAAATATTCGACGGAATCTTGCGGAAGAGAATCCTTTTCTATGAATCGCGGAAACACTTGGTAGCTGGTTGTGTGAAAATTTTTGTCGTATTTGAAATAGTAAAGTACACATTCAATATCATATCCCAGCGCAGCGTTATGAACCTTTAACGGTTCATTCAC
>JAJYMU010000393.1 GCA_021786655.1 Bacteroidota bacterium | reverse complement strand
TAGAATAAGAAATATTATGGCTATGATGACAAGAGCTAATCCAATCCATAACGAAGGTTTCAGCCATACAATTTCTTGATACAGATTGCCTGAGTAAAGACCCACGCTTATGAGAGTTGCAATACCAAAAAAAGCCATATCAATAATTCTTTCTATCACAATGGTGCCAATCACAGTCGATCTCGATATGCCTTCCCATCTTCCCAAAAACAAACCGCGGTAAACTTCACCAAGCCTTGGGATAAGGCAGCTGACACCGAATCCAACCATTATAGCGCCAAATAAATGTGAAGTCGAACAGTTTTCTTTCACCGGCTTGAGCATGTATTTCCATCTGATTGCCCGCGCAAGGTGGGATAGAAAAAAAATAAAAATATAAGCAAGAATTGCGGGAACAGAAGAATGGAGAATTATCTCAAACGTTTGTTTTAGATCAATATTTTTGAAAGCTAGGTAGAGAAACAAAATCGTTAAGAAAAAAGGAAAAGAATAACCTACAACTTTCGAAAGATGTGTATTATGTTTATTACCTGAGATCAATAATATGAATTCCCTTGGGAGGATTGTAAATAAATTTCGAATCTGGCATATCCTGGTTCAGCTTAAAATTGGAGAACTGAAAATTGTATTTGATATCGCCGCGGTCAATAATTTCCAATGCGGAGATTAATCCTTCTTTGTTGACATAAATCTTTACCGACTTGAATTCCATGTCTTGATCTTTTGGAGTAAGCTCAAGTATTCCTTCGCCCGGTGCCGCGTGCTCTTCTTTGACTAATCTAATTTTACACAATGGCGGATAATCGAAAATAAAAGTCTCCAGCGAAAACGAAGTCGGATCATCCGAGAAGTAACTAATCACGACACGGTTAAATTTCTTATTCAAATTCCAAATTGTATTTCCGTCGGAAACGATCATTTCATTTTTGAGTTCGACGATAAATTTGTTTTTCTTTTTGTAATAAAACTTGCCGGTTACTTTCGCCGGGTTTGAACCCTGCGTAGCATAAATTGCTTGCGAAAAATCTGCGGTAAAATTTCCGAGAGAATTGAATTTGCCTTGGACTCTTTTCAAAAATTCATTGCCGGACTGTGCGAACAAAAATGAGCTGAGCAAAAACAAAAGCAAGAATTTCGTTTTCATAAATTTCTTAAGATTGTTTCCAATTGTTCTTCATTATCAACAATTACTTCGCGCGCTTTGCTTCCTTCAGAAGGTCCAACAATACCGGCTTGTTCAAGCTGATCGACAATTCTGGCGGCACGCGAGTAACCTAACTTCAATCTTCTTTGCAGCAAAGATACGGAACCTTGCTGATGTCTTACAATGACACGCGCAGCCTCTTCGAACATCGGGTCAAGGTCGTTTAGGTAGCCGCCCATTCCCTCTTTCTTTTTATCGTACAGCGACGGGAGGAAATATCTCTTCGCAAAGCCCTTCTGCACATAAATGAAATTAGTAATCTTTTCGACTTCTTCAGTAGAGATAAATGCGTTTTGAATTCTAATCGGCTTCGGCATTCCGCCGGGTAAAAACAACATGTCTCCGCTGCCGAGCAATTGTTCGGCACCGTTCATATCAAGGATTGTTCGCGAATCAATTTTGGTAGCAACTTGATAAGCCATTCTTGCGCTGAAGTTCGCTTTGATAACTCCGGTAATAACATTCACGGACGGACGCTGTGTTGCCAATATCAAATGAATGCCGACAGCGCGGGCAAGCTGAGCCAAACGTGCAATTGGTTCTTCAACTTCTTTTCCCGAAGTGATCATCAAGTCCGCCAATTCATCGATCACAATAATTATGTACGGCATTTTGTAATGCTTCATCTCATCGGTGTCTTTTGGTTTTGTCTTCGGATTCAAAACTTTTTTATTGTAGTCAACAATATTCCGCACGCCGGCTTTTGCAAGTTTATCGTACCGCTTCTCCATCTCGTACTCAACAGCTTTCAATGCAAGAAGAGAATTTGACGGATTGGTAATTATTTCTTCTTCGAGATCGGGCGAGACGGCAAGAAAATGTTTTGTAAGTTTTTTGTAGAACGATAATTCAATTTTCTTAGGATCGATGATCACAAATTTTACGTCTGATGGATGCTTGGCATAAATTAAACTGTTGATGATCATGTTAATACCGACACTTTTCCCCGAACCGGTAGAACCAGCAATAAGCAAGTGCGGCATTTTTGCTAAGTCGGTAATATAAACGTCGCCCGCAATTGTTTTGCCGAGAGCGAGCGGAAGTTCTGCTTTAGAATCTTTCACTTTGGCAATTACGGAACGCGCTCTAACAATTGTAGCTTCGGCATTTGGTATCTCAACACCAATTGCGCTCTTACCCGGTATCGGTGCAATGATTCGAATACCACGCGCAGCCAAAGCAAGAGCAATGTCGTGCTCAAGACTAACAATGCGGCTAATCTTAACGCCCGGCGCCGGAACGATTTCATAAAGTGTTACAACAGGACCCGGCGTAACGGTGATGTCTTCAATCTGAATATCGAACAGCGCGAGTTTTTCTTTAAGCAGCTCGGCATTTCGCTTCAGTTCGCTT
>JAJYMU010000153.1 GCA_021786655.1 Bacteroidota bacterium | reverse complement strand
AACAGTTAGGACTAACAAAACAAAAAACGACTTCGTGGAAAATGGCTGAAGAGATTACGCAGAAGCTAATGAAGTTGGATCCGAACGATCCCGTGAAATATGATTTCGCTATTTGTCATATTGGAATGCGCAAAATGGAATTTTAAAAGCAATTGAGAATTGCGAACCTGTCTGCCGACAGGCAAGATTTAGAATTGAGAATTGGCTACAATTCAATTTATGCTTTCCCAGTATTCTCAATTCGCCATTCTCAATTATATGGTTGCTCAGGTAATTTTACCTCTTTATATTAGTCAGTATCATAAAAAAATGTTGGATTGAGAATTATTTAATAAAATATCTCACCATTTACAGGAGAACATTATGGCGGAACAAAAGAAACATGTTCCATTCGTTTCTTCGGAAACAAACATGGCAGAATTTACAATCCGCGCGCTAATTATCGGTTTAGTTTTAGCAGTCATTCTCGGCGCTGCAAATGCATACCTAGGTTTGAAAGCCGGAATGACAATCGCGGCAACATATCCCGCTGCAGTAATCGGAATGGCGATAATTAAATTATTCAAAGGAACAGTTTTGGAAGAAAACTTTGCCAGAACTGTCGGTTCGATAGGGGAGTCGATAGCAGCCGGTGCAATTTTTACAATCCCGGCTTTTTATATTGCTGGAATTTGGAATCCGTTTTTTACTACGGGAAATTATGTTATATCTGCCGCCATCATGTTTGCCGGCGGTGTATTGGGAATCATGTTCGTTGCGTTATTAAGAAGAGTTATGGTTGAAGACGCGGAACTTCCGTTTCCGGAATCAGTTGCCGCGGCTGAAATTCATAAAGCAGGACAAAGAAGCGGCTCCGGTTCAAAATATTTATTCGGCGCTATGGGCGTAGGCGGATTGATTTATGCTTTAGGTCAGTTCAAATTATTTGCAACATCGGCAGATAAATTATTATCGCTTACAAAAGGAAGTATCTTGTTCCGTTCTCCTGATGTTAGCCCGGCTTACATGGGTGTTGGATACATTATCGGTCCAAAATTAGCCGCATTAAACTTTAGCGGCGGTGTACTTGCATGGGGATTACTTGCGCCCATGATCACTTATTTCAAGTTTGGAAATACTCCAATTGTCGGTATGGACATGCAAGGAACAATCATTCAAGTTTGGAAAGATTATGTTAGACCGATTGCGATTGGCGGAATGTTGGTTGGAGCCGGTTTTACATTGTGGAAAATGAGAAAAAGTTTAATGACAGGAATTGCAAGATCAATTAGCGATGCAAAGAAAGCGGCTAGTGGTACTGAAGTTATAACCGAAAGAACAGATAAAGACATTCCGTTCAAATGGATTATGATTGGAATTCTTTTGGTCGGCGTCGCAACGTTTTTTATCTATAATTTTTTCGCACATGACGTAATTGCAGCTTTGGTTGCAACTGTTGTAATGATCATCGCCGGATTTTTCTTCGCCGCAGTTTCCGGTTATCTTGTTGGCATAATCGGTTCAAGCAATAATCCTATCAGCGGTTTAACTTTATCAACATTGGTTGTTGCTGCATTGTTAATGGTAGCATTGGGAATGAAAGGCACCGAAGGCGTTGCTGCAGTTTTAGGAGTTGCTGCTGTTGTATGCGTGGCTGCTGCAGTTGCAGGAGAAATGCTGCAAGACTTGAAAGCCGGACACATTCTTGGCGGTACTCCTTGGAAAATGCAGGTCGGAGACATCTTCGGAATTTTGATTGCCGCTTCGGTCATGTTCATACCTCTCTTCATTCTTCACGAAGGGAATATTAAAACTGGCGGAACAGGTTTCGGCGGCGAAACTCTGCCTGCACCGCAAGCAAGTCTAATGGCAATTTTATCCAAAGGAATTGTTGAAGGACAGATGGAATGGATTCTCATTCTGGTTGGAATGTTGATGGGCGTTGCATTCATAATGATGAATGTAAAAAGTCCTATGCTGGTTTCGGTTGGAATGTACTTACCGCTCGGAACAACATTTGCAATTTTTGTCGGCGGTTTAATTAAAGGTATTGTTGATAGAATCAGCGAGAAAAGAAAATTCAACGACGCTCAAAAATCGAGAGTTGAAAATAACGGAATACTTCTTGCCGCCGGACTGATTGCAGGGGAGGCACTTATCGGCTTGCTGTTTGCCGCGTTCGCATTCTGGGAGATTCCGATATTCGCATTCTTCGAAACGCCGTCTTTCTGGATAAGCTTGATTGTGTTCGCGTTCATTGCCTGGTATCTAATCAAAATACCGGTTAAGCATGCAGGAAGTCCGGATGAACCTGCTGCTCCTCACGTATCCATGTAATTTTCAATGATGTCCCGGTGTTAAAGCCGGGACATTTCATTTAAGGAAATCCTATGCCGTTAAGTTTTCGGGAACGCAGACAAATATTAAAAGGTAAGAATGCTTTAGAGTTGATACCTGTTCGTTTGCATGAGCATGAAACGAATCCTAATTCGCAGGTAACGATTCTTATACCGAAATTCAAAAAGAAATTTATTGTAAAATATTTTGTCCCCATGATGAAATCGCCAAATATTACAATA
>JAJYMU010000212.1 GCA_021786655.1 Bacteroidota bacterium | reverse complement strand
CATGGATTCTCTTTGGTCGGAATTGCACACGAATGACATGTTAAACATTTCAATCCGGGAGTGCTTGCATGATTGTCACCAACTTTTGTCTGAGCCGAAACCAATATTGGAATTGCTACGATCAAACTTAAAATTATCTTTTTCATACTACACCCCCTTGATTGAGAATTTAGTTCGCAAAGCGGATGCGTGCGGCAAACTTACTATTGGGAAAATCATTACCATCACTCGGAAGAATAAAATTTCCAGCGCAACAAATCCCAGCGTTACAGATATTTCTCCAATTGAAGGGAAGTAAGAATGAAATTGATACGGCGGCGTGTATGCTACAATAAAATTATTTATTCTATTGAGAAGAACACCGAATATTACAAGCATTGACGCAATGAAAAGTCCCGTTGGCGATTTTGAAATCTCTCTTGATAAAAACATTCGCAACGGAATTACGATGCCAAATACAACTTCAATTACAAACATTACGCTTGCTGTGTTGAATGTTGTTAGGTAAACAAACGTCTGCCGTATTACCATATCGCCGATTTTGAAAGAAAGATAAATTCCAAGTAACGGTGCAACCATACTCCCGAGATTAGAAAGTATATGAGTTTCCGGTTTCAATCCAAATGATTTGGACGTTGCAATCGATTCCATTATGACCATTGGAAAACCGACAGAAACTGCCGAGAGCAAAAACAAAAGCGGAAGGATTGGTGTCTGCCAGAGAGGATGCATCTTCGGTCCGGCAATTACCATTAAAGTTCCAAGAGATGATTGATGCAGACATGACAAAACCACTCCGGCTATTATGAAGACGAACATTGTTTTGTTCAATCCCTTATCGAGAATGCGCAGAAATTTATCGATGGCGTTGTTGAATCGTTTTAGAAATCCCGGAAGTTTTACTCTTCCAATAAATCTTTCGGTAACAATTGGTAGGAATTCGATATAGAGAACAAATAAGTAAATGATAACGCATATACCGACTTCGAATAAAACTGAAGTTCCGTTCCACATGATGAGCGGATGCCAAATGTAATAGTAACGTCCAAGATCGATCATTACGCTCACGGCGACTAAAGTGTATCCCAACATTGCAGTAAGTAACGCGGGACGAACAATTACGTGATATTCTTCTTTGTGCATTATGTGACCGAGCGCGGCGGTTGTAAAACCTCCGGCAGCAAGAGCAACACCGGCAGCAACATCAATTCCGATCCATATTCCCCATGGATGCTGATTATCTAAATTTGTTATTGTGCCAAGTCCAAACAAAAATCTTCCCAAAAGAAATACCAACCCGTTCGCTGCTAGAACGCTCAAGAAAATTACTCCGGGAGTAAAAAATTTATGAGCAATTGGAGTTGGTTTTAAATTATCACTCATGGCGCCCCTCCGTATCCGAATCGGATGATTTTCTGTTTTTGTTGATCCACATTACGCCGCCCAACAACGCATAAAGTGCAATTGGCGGGACGAAGTACGCGAAGATTCCGTGTTGAATTGCTTCGCTAACGCCGGGAGCGGGGCTTCCGCCTAGTGCCGGAAATTGTAAATCTTTGAAATGCCGGCTCGCCAAATACATCCACGAAGTTCCCCCGACTTCATTTTCACCGTAGATATAATTGATATACCGTTTCGGATACAATTGAATTTTTTGGTGAGCAACTCTTACTAATTCTTCCCGCGGTCCGTAAGTGAGAACTTCGTTAGGACAAATTTCTACGCAAGCAGGAAGTTTTCCTTCTTTGGTTCGATCAAAACAAAAATCACATTTCTTAATATCCGGCTTGAGCGCTTTCTCAAATTCGAATGCAGGAATCTGGAAAGGACAAGCAACCATGCAATATCTGCATCCGATACATTTGTCACCATTCCAAATTACGGATCCGTTTTCAACTTTTGAAAAAGCTCCGACTATGCATGCGGAGACACATGCCGGTTTATCGCAGTGCATACATTGCACTTTGACAGTTGTGGGATAATCATCCCAGCTTCTTGCCGGATATTCATTGATCACAGTCAGTTCCGTATCATTCGGTCGTCTCATAGATTTGAACACGCTCTTATCATCGTAACTTTCAAGCGGTTGAGTTGGTAAATTGTGTGCGGTCTTACATGCCCATTCACATTTTCTGCATCCTATACATACAGTCGTATCAACTAATACACCCATTCGATTTTCGGATAATACATTTTGTTGTGCTGCTTTTGTTGGATTGGAAGAAATTCCGGTGAGAGTGGCTCCAGCTATGGCAGCAGTTTTCAAGAAATCTCTGCGGGTTTGATTTGCCATATTACCTCCGAATAGATTGAACTTCATTCGAAGTCCATCTTTATTTTAGAATAATGGAGACTTGTGTCCAATTCAAACTTACTACATTTCCTTTTTTCTGTCAATTTGATTAATCAGCAGAACTCTCACGTTGGTTTCAGCTTTATTTATCGTTCGAATTTTCTTACTTTCCCGCCTCAAATTTTACAATTATTTGATCCACAAATGGCAAAGAAAAAAGTAGAACCGATAAATAAACTTAGGGAAAACATCAACCGGGTTGATGAAA
>JAJYMU010000059.1 GCA_021786655.1 Bacteroidota bacterium | reverse complement strand
TTCGCCGTGAATTAGCGGAAGAACATTTACAAATCCGGTAAGCATAATAGGATAACTTTTTGCTTTGATAGCTCCGCTCTGATACTCTTCCGATTTATAATAGATCGATCCTTCCACGCTTAGTCCTATAAAGTCTACGCGCAATGCGGCACCCGGCATCATAACTGAATTATCTGAATCCGAAGATTTAATAAAACCAAGCTGCGGCCCGAACGCGACACTTTGCGCGGACAGCAATGACGAAAATGAAATCAATAATGCCAAAGTGAACAACATATTCTTCTTCATAAGAACCTCGAATATTTATATCATAATTTATAAAAAAGAAACATCAATAGTTTCAAGCTTGCCTTTTCTACTTTAGAACATTCAGTTCGATATGAGAGGGATACTTTTCAGAGAAATAAACTCTGTTGAACGCTTTCTGGAAATCACTTTCTTTCGCACTGTATATGTCAACAAATTTTTGCGGGTTGCGATCGAAGAATGGGAAGAAACTGCTCTGAACCTGAACCATGATTTTGTGACCTTTCAAAAAAGTATGGTCGATGTCGTTAAGATTTATTTTTACTTCAGCTACCTTATTGGGAACAAACGGTTCCGGCTTCTCATAACTGTTTCTAAATTTCCCGCGCATGATTTCATATCGAAGCAGTCGTTGGTATCCGCCCATCTCAACATTGTCGGGATTAGGATCCGGATTTTTCGCGTCATCGGGATAAACATCGATCAACTTAACAACCCAATCGGCGTCGGTGCCGCTTGTTGAAACAAAAAGATCAGCTTTGATTGGTCCGCTCACCGTTACGTCTTTATCAAGCGGTTCGGTCTCATAAACAAGAACATCGGGGCGAACGGCAGCGAAACGCTGATCGTCATCCATGTAAGGTCTCCAGTACATCTGCTGAGAATCATGAAACTTGGAAGTGTACGGAACCGGTTTATTCGGATCGCTCAAATATTCATCATACAAATTTTTCTTTTCTGCTGGCTTCGACCATTGTAAAGATTGGTCCTTGTCGAAATAAAGAGATGTTGTTTCAACATTCTTCGGCGGCCATTCGTTATAATTTACCCAAATGTCAGAGCCGGTTCTGAATGTCATCGCTTCAGGCAAATTCATTTCGCCGGTTCCCTTTAAATAATAATTGAAGAATGGAAGAAGAATATTTTTGTTGTAGTATTCACTCGTGTTCCCGCCGAATTTAAAATCTCCGAAAGAGCCGCCCTCCGTTCTTGCCCAGCCGCCGTGCGACCAAGGTCCGATAACAATGTGAGTTTTGTTCTCCGGATTTTTTTGTTCAATCGATTGATAAATGTGAAGCGGTCCGTAAAAGTCTTCGGAATCATACCAGCCGCCGACAATCAGCACAGCCGGTTTTGTATTTTTGAAATAGGGAAGATTGCATCGAGATTTCCAAAACTCATCATACGTGCCGTGTTTCAGCATCTCATTCCAGAACGGAAGCTTGCCTTCGAAATATTTTTTATTCGCGTTGGTTAGCGGACCGAGATGCAAAAAGAAATCATACATATCCGGCGATGCGTACTGCGGACCGGGTTTCCATTTTGTGGTCAAGCTGTCGCGCGGCTGATCGAAACCTTTGAAGAAATCGAAAGACATTGTAAGTGTAAACGCGCCGTTGTGGTGCATGTCGTCGCCAACAAACCAATCGGAAATTGGAGCTTGCGGCGATACGGCTTTAAGTGCCGGGTGAGAATTGAGCAGCGACATTGCCGCATAAAAACCGGGATACGAAATTCCCCAAATGCCGACGTTTCCGTTATTGTGCTTGATATTTTTTACAAGCCAATCGATTGTGTCGTAAGTATCGGATGATTCGTCAACATCTTTGTTGCTCTTCTTGTTTGGAATGTAAGGACGCATGTTAACATATTCGCCTTCGCTCATAAATTTGCCGCGCACATCTTGAAATGCAAAGATGAAACCTTCACGCGCGAACTTTTCACCGGGTGTCATAGGTCCTAAACTACCCGGATAATTTTCTTCACCGTAAGGCGCCACAGTGTATGGCGTACGAACCATAAGTATCGGGTAAGTTTTTGTGGCATCTTTTGGTGAGTACACCGATGTAAATAATTTTACGCCGTCCCGCATTTCAATACGGTAATCTTTTTTTATGTAATGTTCTTTTATCCAATCAACCCCTTGTGCAAAGCTGAAGGAGAATGACAAAAGAAAAAGAGCAACCAAACATTTTTTCATTGTGGGTCCTTTCTAAAATATTTTATCTATTAATACAACCGCTTCCGCAAAATTTTCTTTCTTGCCAAGATCGACGAAAACTGAATTAGTGTGATCAAAATAAGTTATTCGGTTTTTAGATGCGACGGATAAATATAAATCCACGAGTGAGAAAACTTTATCATCAGGCAACAAATCAAATATTCCCGGAGAAACGATTTGAATACCGCTAAATGCATACGGTTCCAGAGCTTCGCTGTCGTGACGTACGATTTTAGAGTCACCCGTTTTCACATTTGTCCAACCGCAAAGATTTTTTTCTTTGTCGAACAAAAAGTAACGTGATGATTTCCGG
>JAJYMU010000225.1 GCA_021786655.1 Bacteroidota bacterium | reverse complement strand
TGTAATGCTTGAAGAAGATATCTTCAATTATCAATGAATACCTGTTTTGATCGGACACTGCACCCTCCTTTATTTCCATTTAAGAATCACAACTTCTTCATTCAAATAAGACTGAGTTACAGTCGAGAATCGCTTTCTGAAAACATCTATGTTAACTAACTCATATCCTAATGATTCGGCAATGTCCCCGATTAGTTTACCCGTTCTTATCATGACTCTAAGGTACGACGCCTGATCTCCCACAACATAAGCTAGGTAAGAGTTTGGTCTCAGAATGGTCTGCATATCTATAAGGTGTTTTGCCATTCCGCCGAAATAAAGTTTAGTAACCTTGTGATACAATTTTTCAAAACCAGAGGTTTTCCCTAACAGTTTTCTTTTTTTCTCTATATCATCTGCTATTCTTTGAATTTCTCTGTTACCTTGAATATACACATCGTCTGTATCTCCTTTGTACACACCTCTTGTATTTGATCTGATTAAAGACCGCTTAAGTTTCCTAAGATCGTCCTTATTATTTATAAATCCCAGAAGAACAGATTCAAGTCGTGTTGTCCTAGTGTAATCTTTCTCGTTGGGATAAGGTGGAGATGTGATTACGGCGGAAACTTTTGTCCCATTCATTATTTTAACCAGATTACGGGAATCATCTGCAATTATGTGCGAATTCGTATTGCTATAATCTGAATATCGCATTAGATCAGTTGCAATTTTATTGATTTCTTCAGTCCATTCGCTTATTACAGCAGAATCATTCTTTATTTTCCCTACTCCAACCTCTGGACCAAATCGAAGATTACTTATTTTATAGACGAGCACATTTGCAGCTGCTATTAAATAATATTTATGAAATTCTGATTCTTTATAATCGTTGAGAATATCTAAAAGAACCAGAGTCTTATGTAATGGCAGTGGACTTATAGAATTTCGTATTATAAGTTTTTCCTGCTCATAATTAAGTCTCCTCAAATTTTTTACATTCAAATTATCCACACCGGGATTATCGGAAATTTTATCTTTTCTCAACCTCTCGCTGTATTCTACGACAATTTCACCAGCCTGACTTAGTAGAAGATTCGGGTTGACACTCCAATCGGTTTTAACATCGGAGGCAAAGGCAGCAAATGGATTAGCTTCAATTCCAATGGACGGGATTAAATTTTTTTTTGCTTCCACTAGAGTTGTACCTGTTCCGCAAAATGGGTCCAGCAAAACGTCTTTGGCACCTAGGCCAAATTTTGAGATATAGTTTTTTACAAGATGAGGAGGAAAAGAAAGGACAAATCTATACCAATCATGAAAAGCTTTATCGGAATCATTTAATTTATTTTTTTTGCCGTTACTAATCTCTGTTTCATCAAATAAAGCAATTTCTTCGAACAAACTATTTTGTCTCATCTTTTCATTTATAAAGATAGTTATGGAATAATGATAAAGATTTTTTTCTATCCTTCCAAACTTAATAAGAATGGATTTTCAAGTGCGTTAACTACCCATCGCAAAAATCTTATTCCGTCCGCGCCGTCAATTATTCTGTGATCGTACGAAAGCGAAAGCGGCATCATCAATCTTGGTTCGAGCCTGTCTGCCGATAAGGCAGGCTTGCCGTCAACATAAACCGGTTCGAAAGAAGATTTGGACACACCAAGAATTGCAACTTCAGGCGAGTTAACAATCGGCGTGAAATACGTTCCGCCAATTCCGCCAAGATTGGAAATAGTAAAACACCCGCCTTGCATTTCTTCCAGCGAAAGTTTTTTGTCCCGCGCCTTTTTAGATGCTTCGGCAAGTTCGATGCTGATTTGAATTATGTTCTTCTTGTCAACATCGCGAATCACCGGTACGAGCAAACCCCGGTCTGTATCGACCGCAACGCCGATGTTGTAATATTTTTTGTAAACGATCTCACTCTTTTCCATGTCAACGCTTGAACTGAATTGAGGAAAAACTTTCAGCGCCGATGCAATAACTTTCAGCAATACCGCGGTGATGGTGAGTTTGCCGCCCGCGTCATCAACTTTTTTGCCGAACTGCTTTCTTAAATTTTCAAGTTCGGTTATGTCGGCTTTATCAAATTGAGTGACATGCGGAATCGTAGTCCATGAATAAGCCAAATGCTCTGCTGTTTTTCTTCGAATGTTGCTCATCGGCTGGCGATCAATCCCGCCCCACTTTGCAAAATCTGGAAGAGTTTCTTTTGTAACGCCAAACGAACCTGAAACTAACGCTCCGCTTTGAATTTGCTGATTTAATTTTTTTGCGTAGGATTTCACATCATCGAAAGAAATTCTTCCGTGTGGACCGGTGCCACGCACTTGGTGGATATCAACGCCGATCTCACGAGAAAATCCTCTTACAGAGGGCGCAGCCGGAACGACAACTTTGGAAATATCTTTTGGAACAATCACGGCTTTAGGCATGTGATGAGTTAAATCGATCTCGGAAGGACCGGTTTGTTGTATCGCCTCAGTTTTGGAAGATGCAACTCTTGGTTGAGTAGGCATTTCGCTTTTAACCGGTTCGGATTTAACGGCTCCGGTTTCTGAAGTCTCGATCACCAAAACAACTTGACCTATAGCGGCTTTCTCACCTTCTTTAATCTTAACACTCTTAACAACACCGCCAACTTCTGTAGGCACTTCCACAGTTGCTTTGTCGGTTTCAATTTCCAAAACAATTTGATCGATAGTTACTTTATCGCCGGGTTTAACAAGAACTTTCGAAACGCTTACCGTCGTAATATTTTCTCCAAGCGCTGGAATCTTGAATTCGTAATGCTTGGTCATTGGCGATTTGTCATTAGTAGTTGATGGTGATGCAACTACTTCTGATTCCTTATTTCTTATTTCCGTCTTCTGTTCCTTAACCGAACCAATTTCACTAGCGCTCTCAGCTAACTGCTGACCGCTAACTTCTATCTCAATTAACGTTTCTCCGACATTTGCTTTTTTCCCTTCTTTCACCAAAACTTTTTTTACAGTGCCGGCAACATCCGACGGAACTTCAACAGTTGCTTTGTCAGTTTCGATTTCGACAACAACCTGATCGATTTTTATCTGATCGCCCTCTTTAACCAATACTTTAACTACATCGGCGGAGTTAATTCCGTCGCCAAGATGAGGTAATCTAAAATCTACAATCATTTTCGTTTCCTAATCTAATTTTATTTGTCATGCCGGACTTGATCCGGCATCTATCACTAAATTATGGATTCCGGATGGCGCTACGCTTCTCCGGAATGACACAGAATTTATTATGTCTTTGCCGGATTCGGTTTCTCCGGATTAATATTTAATTCTTTCGCTGCTTTCTTCACAACATCCAATTTTATCTTTCCGTCTTTCATCAGCGAATAAAGCGTTGCATATACAATGTGCTTGGCGTCCACCTCAAAGAAATCACGCAATGACTGTCTTCCTTCGCTTCTTCCAAAACCAAATGTTCCGAGTGAATGAAACTGTCCCGGTAAAAATCTTGCGAGAGAATCTTTCATCAGTTGAACATAATCTGATGCGGCAACAAACACGCCGTTTTCGCCTTTTGTAGCTTGGGAAATGTACGGCACCTTCGGCTGCTGATCAGGATGCAGCATATTCCATCTTTCCGTTTCCTGTGCATCAAGATGGAGATTTTTGTAACTCGTTACGCTCCATACATCGGCAGAAACATTGTATTTGCTTTCAAGAATTTCCTGTGCTTTAATTACTTCGTTCAATATCGTTCCGCTTCCCATCAAATGAGCTTTCAACTTTTGATCTTTCAACGCACTCGCTCTGAACTTGTACATGCCTTTCAAAATTCCTTCCTTAACATTTTTTGCTGAAGCGGACCCGCCAGGCATTTCAGGTTGAGCGTAATTCTCATTCATAATTGTGATGTAGTAATAAACACTTTCTTGCTTTTCGTACATGCGGTAAATTCCGTCGCGGATTATTACGGCAAGCTCAAATGCGAAAGCCGGATCGTAAGCAACAAGATTTGGAATTGTGTAAGCAAGCAGATGACTATTGCCGTCTTGATGCTGCAATCCCTCGCCCGCAAGAGTTGTTCGTCCGGCAGTAGCGCCGAGCAAAAATCCTTTGCATCGCATATCGCCGGCAGCCCATGCGAGATCGCCGAATCTCTGGAAGCCGAACATTGAATAGTAAGTGAAGAACGGAATTGTGTTGATGCCGTGTGTTGCGTACGAAGTTCCTGCTGCAAGGAATGACGACATTGATCCGGCTTCGGTAATTCCTTCTTCAAGTATCTGACCATTCTTAGCTTCTTTGTAATAAAGCAGACTGTCTTTATCAACCGGTTCATAAAGTTGACCAGTGTGCGCGTAGATTCCAACTTGTCTGAAGAGAGCTTCCATGCCGAATGTTCTTGCTTCATCGGGAACGATTGGAACAACCAAGTGACCTACTTCTTTATCGCGCAGAAGTTTTGCAAGTATGCGCACAAAAACCATTGTTGTCGAAACTTCGCGCCCTTCGGTTCCGGCGTAAAATTCTTCGAACAATTCTTCGGATGGAGTTTTTAGCGGCGAAGCTTTTACAACTCTCTTCGGGACATAACCGCCGAGTGTTTTTCGTCTATCTTTTAGATAATGAATTTCCGGTGAATCTTCCGAAGGTCTGTAAAACGGCGCTTTGCCTATTTCATCATCACTGATAGGAATTGAAAAACGGCTGCGAAATTCTTTGAGTTCATCTTCGTTTAATTTTTTCTGTTGGTGAGTAATATTTTTTCCTTCGCCCGCTTCACCAAGTCCGTAACCTTTAACCGTCTTTGCAAGAATAACCGTCGGAGCGCCTTTGTGTTCAACTGCGGATTTGTATGCGGCATAAACTTTTTCCGGATCGTGTCCGCCGCGTTTCATTTTTTCCAATTGTTCGTCGGTGTATTTTTCAACAAGCTTAACAAGCTCCGGATATTTTCCAAAGAAATTATCTCGAATGTATTTTCCGCCGCGGACTACAAGATTTTGAGATTCGCCGTCAAGAACTTCGTGCATCCGTTTGATTAATAATCCGGTTTTGTCAGCATCGAAAAGCGGGTCCCAATCGCTGCCCCAAATTACTTTGATTACATTCCAACCTGCGCCGCGGAAACTAGCTTCAAGTTCTTGAATAATATTTCCGTTTCCGCGAACCGGTCCATCGAGTCGCTGCAAATTACAATTGATAACAAAAATTAAATTATCGAGATGTTCGCGAGCGGCAAGTGAAATTGCGCCGAGAGTTTCAGGCTCGTCGGTTTCGCCGTCGCCAAGAAACGCCCAAACTTTTTGATCGCTTGGTTTTTTCAAACCGCGGTCTTCTAAATATCTGGCGAAGCGGGCTTGGTAAATTGCCTGGATTGGCCCGAGTCCCATCGACACTGTTGGAAATTCCCAAAAGTCGGGCATCAGCCACGGATGAGGATACGATGAAAGTCCGCCGCCGGGTTTTAATTCACGTCTGAAATTTTGCAGTTGTTCTTTTGAAATTCTTCCTTCGAGAAATGCACGGGCATAAATTCCCGGCGCGGCATGTCCTTGAAAATAAATTATATCGCCTTCGGAATTTCCGTCTTTGCCGCGGAAGAAATGATTGAACCCGATTTCATATAAAGTTGCCGCCGAAGCGTAAGTTGAAATGTGTCCGCCGATGCCGGCTTCTTCTTTGTTGGCGCGAACAACCATCGCCATTGCATTCCACCGTATTAAACTTTTGATGCGGCGTTCAATTTCTCTTCCGCCAGGAAAAGGAGGTTCTTGTTCTTTCGGAATTGTATTTATGTATGGCGTATTGGCAGTGAACGGCAGATCGACACCGGATTCATGCGCATAAGTATCAAGGTTATGAAGCAGCTCTCGCACTTTTTCTGATCCGCCCGATTGAAGCACATACTCAAGTGATTCAAGCCATTCGCGAAGTTCAACTTCATCAATGCTCGTAAAGCCATTGTTGTTTTCGTTCATTTTATAGATCCTTTATAATTCTCTTTTAGAATGGAAGACTGAATACGCTGGAAAATCAGCGCACAAATTTAGCAATTCTGTCCTTTGAATTCTATTCAGCTATTCAGCAGAACATTACATAATAAATAACGAGGTTTGGCTTAGGATAGTTCATTTAACTCGAAAAAATCACTTAAGTTCAGTAAACAATATCACATCATCACCATTATATTGCAAACGAGCAACTAAACTTGACATTACTTTCTCGTTTCTTTACTTTTGCAACAGTTATGAAACGGAACGAAATAAATAGTGCAAGTAATATTTTAATGATGGCAATGTGTATGAACACCTATCCGCACGCGGAGGAGATTGCCTAAACTTTATCATAGATAAAATTTTTTAGACAAGCCCTTCGAAACACGAAGGGCTTTTTTTTATCAATAATATTTTTTGAAAGGTCAACAATGCGTAAGTCGCAAATAGATTCGGGGATTATAAAAATTCCATACAACGCTGTGAGCAGCAATTATTTTTCCGTTCAGCAAAACGATTCATCACTCCGCACAAGCCGAATGATGTGCACCTTTCGAATGTCCCTCTGTTGTTGCTGTTAATTCCTAAAACCTTTTTACACATAAAATAATTTTAGAACGATAAAAAAAATCAGGCACGGATATAACCGTACCGTAAAAGTTTACTATAACTCATAGAAGTACACGAGAGATTTACAATGCACGAAAAATCATACAGAAGTTTTTTAAAAGCTGTTTCATGGAGAATAACCGGAACGCTCGACACGGTACTTATCTCGTTCATTATTTTGGGTGATTTGAAAATAGCCGCGTCAATCGGGCTTGTAGAAGTTTTCACAAAAATGACTCTTTACTACTTTCATGAAAGACTTTGGAATAAAGTTAAACTCGGTAAAACAAAACATAATCCCGAATACGATATTTAAAAGGAATTAAATGAAAAGCATTGATGAATTAAATAATCATTTAACCGGAAAAAGTGCTGAGGAAATCCTGAAATATTTTTCCGATGCATACGGAAACGAGTTGGCGTTTGCCTCGAGCTTCAGTATTGAAGATCAGGTAATAACGCACATGCTCGTTTCTTTAAAAAGTCCGGCAAAAATTTTTACGCTCGATACCGGCAGACTTCCAGCTGAGACTTACAAGCTGATCGAAAAAACTGTTGATCAATACAACAGAAAAATTGAGATCTACTTTCCCGATTATAAACTCGTAGAAGAGATGGTTCAACAAAAAGGAATTAATCTTTTCTACAACAGCGTGGAAAATAGAAAATACTGCTGCCATGTTAGAAAGATCGAACCGTTGAAGCGCGCACTCAAAAACACGAAAGCGTGGATTGCCGGTCTCCGCAGAGAACAAGCTGTTACAAGAAACAGCATCAACATTGCAGAGTACGATGAAAATTTTTCGATCTTAAAAATAAATCCGCTCTTCAATTGGACCGAGGAACAAGTTTGGGATTACATAAGCAAAAACAATGTTCCGTACAACCAGTTGTACAAACAAAATTACAGAAGTATCGGGTGTGCGCCTTGTACCGGACCAGTTAAAAAGGGGGGCAGTATCAGAGACGGAAGATGGTGGTGGGAAAATCCCGATACGAAAGAATGCGGCTTGCATGTCAAGAGCTAAAAGTAACACAGATTTTTAATCTATGTTTAATGTTTGGAAATAAAAAACAAAAGTGAGTGAAAATGGATTACCTGGATAAATTAGAAGCACACAGCATTTACATTTTACGCGAAGCATACAGAGAATTCAAAAACCTTGCAATGCTTTGGTCGATTGGAAAAGACAGCACGGTTTTGTTGTGGCTTGCCAAAAAAGCATTTTTCGGACATGTCCCGTTTCCGCTTGTTCATATCGACACTGCTTACAAGATTCCTGAGATGATCGAGTATAGAAACAAACTTTCTATCGAATGGAAAATTAATTTAATTGTCGGACAAAATAAAACAGCATTGCAAAACAAACAAACTTTTCCAGACGGCGCTGTTGACAGATTAGCTTGCTGCAAACTTCTTAAGACCGAAGCATTGAGAAATACTCTTTCCGGCGAATGGAAGCGCTTCAAACTCGATCATTACACCGGTCAATTCATCGAGGATGAAAACAGAGAACAATACACGGGAGTTATTGTCGGAGTGCGCGCCGATGAAGAAGGAAGCAGATCAAAGGAAAGATATTTTTCTCCGCGCGATAAAAATAATGATTGGGATGTTGGCGACCAGCCGCCGGAATTGTGGAATCAGTTTAAGACTGATTTTGCACCGGGCACACATGTACGGATTCATCCTTTGCTCGACTGGACTGAATTAAATATTTGGGAATATCTTGATAGAGAAAATATTCCGATCATTCCTCTCTACTTCGACAGAGGAAACGGAAAACGCTACCGTTCGCTCGGATGTTACCCTTGCACGAAACCGGTTGAATCAAATGCAAAGAATGTTAAAGAAATTATTCTTGAGCTCAAAAGCGGCAAGTTTGCAAACATTGCAGAACGTGCGGGAAGGGAACAGGACAAAGAAGGCGGCGGAACTCTCGAAGAATTAAGACGGGATGGGTACATGTGATTTCAAATCTTGCTCTTACTCTTGTTCTTAATCTTGATCAAAGAAGAGCAAGAATAAGATCATGAGCATGAGTAAAAAAATTTTTGAGAACGATTAAATGAAAGAAAGAATGAACATCGTAATTGTGGGGCATGTTGATCATGGCAAGAGCACTCTTGTTGGAAGACTCCTTGCAGATACAAATTCGCTTCCGCAAGGTAAACTTGAACAAGTAAAAAGAACCTGCGAAACTAATTCAAAACCGTTTGAATACGCTTTTCTTCTAGATGCCCTTGTTGATGAGCAGGCGCAGGGAATTACGATCGATACTGCAAGAATATTTTTCAAATCTCCGAAACGCGAGTACATTATTATTGATGCGCCTGGGCATATCGAGTTTCTAAAGAATATGATTAGCGGAGCAGCGCGCGCCGAAGCTGCAATCCTTTTAATAGATGCTCACGAAGGCATTGCCGAAAATTCAAAGAGGCATGCTTACATGCTTTCAATGCTTGATATAAAACAAGTGATTGTTGCCGTTAATAAAATGGATCTGGTTAATTATGATGAGGCAATCTTCGACGGAATAAAAAAAGACTACACAGAATTTCTCAACGAAATAGACATTAAGCCGATTGCATTTGTACCCTTAGCTGCAAGACAAGGGATAAATATAATCGCCGGTTCAAACACTATACAATGGTACAACGGTCCCTCGATTCTTGAGTTGATAGATACTTTCCGAAAAGAAAAAGAGGATAACCAAAATAACTTCAGAATGTTTGTTCAGGGCATTTATAAATTTACCGAAGACGGAGACGATAGAAGGATAATTGCCGGCACTGTTAATTCTGGTGCTCTCAATGTAGGCGACGAAGTAATTTTTCTTCCTTCCGAGAAAACATCTACAGTTAAATCGATAGAAATCTACGGAAAGGATTCACCTTTAAGAGCAGGGAGTGAGGAAGCAATCGGCATTACCCTTTCAACGCAAGTTTATGTTAAACATTCCGAGTTGCTATGCAGAACCGATGAACCGCAGCCGCATACAACAGATCGTTTCAAAGCAAACATTTTTTGGATGGGAAGAAAATCTTTACAGCATGACAAAAGATACAAATTGAAAATCGGCACAAAAAAAGTCGATCTCTTTCTTGAAAACATCGAAAGCGTGCTCGATGCATCGCATTTGGAAAAATCCAACGGCAGGAAAGAAATCCAGCGGCACGAAGTAGCTCACTGCGTTTTTAGAACTGCGAGCCCGGTCAGCTTCGATCTTATTGAAGAAGTAAAAACAACAAGCCGGTTCGTTATAGTAGACGGTTACGATATTGCAGGCGGAGGAATAATTGTTGAAGCGCTTGAACATGCTTACAATGTAAACATAGAAAAAGCTTCGCCCGATTTATCTGCATTCGAACTTGAGCTGAAAGATTTAATTGTAAAATATTTTCCCCACTGGGATATAAATATTTAAAAAGGAATTTTACGTGGTAGAGAAAATAACGTATGATGTGGATATCGGAACGCTTGAGATTGCTTTGAGCGAAAGAGATTTGTGCGCCGATGAATTGAATAAGAGAGACAATACATTCCTCGGCGGCGAAAAACTAAAAAAAGATTTGGAAGATTTATCGAAGCCAGATATTGACAAAAATCTTCACATAAATATAAAACCGAATGGAATTTATATACAATTCGACCGCATGCTTATTAAACAGGGAATCAAAGATTGGTTCTTCATGGTACGCGTCCCCTTTTGGGGTGGCGGAGATATTCCACCCGACGAATGGCTGAGGATCAGCAGACTTGCCGATAAATATTCTCGCGACGACGACGGCTCGCCCTCGATCAGATTAACGACGCGCCAGGCAATTCAATTTCATAGAATTAAAAAAAATGATCTCATCCCGTTCGTAAGGGAGTTGATTGATCTCGGCAAAACAATTCTAAATGCTTGCGGCGACAATGTACGAAACACAACTGCCAGCCCGGTTAAGTCGGATATTTTTGATGCGAACGTACTCGCTCAAAAAATCGGAAAATATTTTCAACTTCCGCTCGAAGAACATTACAAAATATTTTATCCCGGTTATTCGGCTGCGGGAAAAAATGATTCGCAAAACAATTCCCCCCAAAAATTTCAATACGATTTGTTGGGGCTTCCGAGAAAATTGAAGATCGGCATCGGCGGATATTTTATTGATCAGGAAACTCAGAAAGGGGTAAGATGCAATGCCCCGGATATTCTAACTAACGATATTGCGATTGTACCGTTGATTACCAACAAAAAGGTTTCGGGCTATCAGGTTTACATTGGCGGATCGCTAGGGCAGAAAAATAGAAAAGTTACATTTCCATCTCTTGCCGGCGCTCTCGGGATTTTTGAATTGGAAAGAGACCTGATAAAAGGGCTGAACGCAATCGTTTATTTGCAGCAGCAGATCGGCGATAGGAAAAACCGACACTGGTCGCGTCTGAAAAACATCCTTTACAAAAAAGGATTGGAGATAACGGGAAAGAAAATTGAAAATGTTCTTTACAACGAAGCGGAATTCGAAAAAATCAGAGACAATGGAATAAAATGGTTCGGCGAAGAGATTAAAAAACTCGGCGTTGATTTCAAACCGCCGGTAGAAATTGATCCCGGTAAAGTTTACCGTCATCACGGATGGAGAAAACAATACGACGGCAAATACAGTTACGGAATCTGGATCGAAAACGGAAGGATAAAAGATTCGAGCCATATCGGTTCATTAAAAAAAATGATTGATGAAATTGTTCTTCAAGTTCAGCCGCGCATTAGAATTACCCCTTTCCAGGATTTACTGTTTACGGATATTCCCGAAACAAAAAAGGAGCTTTTGGAAAACATACTTGCTTCATTTAATTACGGAGGTTATTCGGCAATTCGAACGAATTCTCTTGCATGTGTCGGATTTTCAACATGTCCGCTTGCCGTTGCAGAGTCGGAAAAGTTTTTGAATCCGCTTATTACAGAATTAGAACATGACGGGTTCGGGAATCTCGAAGGTGTGAATATCGGCATCAGCGGATGCGAACGTCACTGCTCGCGGAATGTCCGGTTCGATATTTCTCTCGAGGGAAAAACCGACGGCGAATATCAGATGAAACTTCTTTTTGGAGAAAAGAATAAAAATCATCTAGCCGTGGATTTGATCGACGGAGGAAAAAAATATCTGCGGAGAATACCACAGGATCGAACGGCAGCCGTAATACGCGTGCTGATAAAAAATTACATCGAGAATAAATTGCCAAACGAAAACAGCATTTCTCTCTTTCATGAAAAAATCGGAATGGCGAAAGTGATTGAAGTTTTAAAAACAGACGGAGCAACAAAAAATTTAATGCAATCAACATACGAGTTGTATGTAGCATAATTTTTTCTTTGCGTATTCCTTGCGTCCTTGCGTGAAAAATCTTTTCTCGCAAAGGCGCAAAGACTCCGCAAGGAATGCAATGAAAGGCAAAAGAGATGGAAGCAATAAAATCATTACCGGTATTATTTAGAAATCCGCGCATACTTTTAATCGGCGGAGGAAAAATTGCTTTTCACAAAGCAAAAGTTCTGACGGAAAACAAAATTGATTTTTTTGTTGTCAGTCGAACTTTATGCGATGGGTTTATTGCACTTAACACAAAACATAGAATCAAATCTTTTGAAAAACTGGACGCTGAAAATTTCAACGTTATTATTGACGCGACCGGAAATAATGAGGTTAATCTTCTCCTAAAAGAAATTAAAAAGGAAAGATTTTTTCTTTTGAACACTGTGGATAAGCCGGGAGAATGCGATTTCTACTTTTCATCTTTGCTTTTATACAAGAATTTGAAAGTTGCTGTCTCGAGCGACGGCGCAAGTCCCACCGTAACCCGGATTGTTAGAGATAAAATAAAAGAATATCTGCCTGATTCGCTTGGCAATCTCATCGAGCGGAAATTTTTGGAAAGGGAACTTGGAATAATCGATATCGGGAGAACAAAAGAAGAAACGCAAAAAAATTTTGGTAAAGTTTATTTGATCGGTTGCGGAATTGGTGATCCGGAACTTCTCACAATTAAAGCGTATAAAACAATTCAAATGGCACATATCATTTTCTATGATAATTTGATTACGGAAGAAATACTTAGTCTTGTTCCGCCGACAGTAGAAAAAATTTACGTGGGCAAAGAGAAAGGAAACCATTCTGTAAGTCAGGATGCAATCAACAAACTTCTTTTGGATTACGCACAGCATGATTACATTGTTGCACGCTTAAAAAACGGCGATCCGTATATTTTCGGGCGCGGCGCTGAAGAAGCGGAATTTTTAATTCGCAACAATATCCGCGTTGAAGTGATCGCTGGGATTTCGTCTGCAATAGCGGCGCCGCTTTCTGCCGGCATTCCGCCCACTGCACGCGGCTACTCATCTGGAATAACAATTGTAACTGCGCACACTGATGGCTGCACATTCAACAGTGGCTGGATTGAATTATTAAAAATTCCGAACCACACGGTTATTGTTTTGATGGGATTGACTCAAACAGAAAAGATAGTTGAAGCGGCGCTGCAGAAAGGTATCGATAAATCGCTCCCGACAGCGATAATCTCGAATGCTTCGAGAAAAAATCAGAGAACAATTATTGCAACGCTAGAAAATCTTGCGAGCGCTTCGCAGCAGGCAGATAAACCGGCGGTGCTTGTTTTTGGCAATGTTGTTAATTTATCTGAAATTCTTTCGCCTGCTGCCAAACGAATCTTCTCCTCGCAGCTTTTAGCTGAACCGGTAACTTAATCCGGCTCTGCGTGAACCATCACTTTTACATTTTTTATTTTCGAGATAATTGCTTCTTCAACTTGGTGAGAAATTTGGTGTGCTTGATCAATGGAAATGTTTTTGTCAACGTGAATGTTCAGATCAACAAATTTATACGGACCGGATTCGCGCACTTTAATATCATGAAAATTTTTTACTTCGGGAATGTCTCTTACAATCTCATAGATTTTCTCGTTCAATCCGAGCGGCGCTCTATCAACCAGCGCGTTGAAAGATCTCTTGCCAAGTCTGTAGCTTACAGTTAAAACAATCATTGCAACAATCAACGCGGCGATCGGATCGGCATAATAAAAATGAAACGCCGCGCCGGTTAAACCCACCAGTACAACAGATGAACTCCAAATATCGGTTGAAAAATGAAGAGCGTCGGCTTCGAGCGCTTGGCTTTCGTGTTTTTTTGCGATGCGGTAAAGTGCACGCGAACGGGATACATCAATAATGATGGAAGTTACTATCACAACAAAACTCCATACCGTAACATCAATTTCCATTTTGCCGGTCGTGAGCCGGTGAATTGCTTCATAAACAATCCATACGCAAGTGACCACAAGCAGAAGAGTCTCGATGAGAGCCGAATAGTTTTCAATCTTGCCGTGTCCGTAGTTGTGATCTTCGTCGGCAGGTTTATCGGAATGTCTTACAGCAAAAAAAGTAATCGCGGCAGCAACCAGGTCGAGCGCAGAGTGCAACGCTTCGGATAGAATTCCCAAACTTCCGGTAATCAAACCTATAACAAGTTTGAACCCTGTAAGAAAAATTGCAGCACCAACCGAAGTAAGTGCAATCCTTCTTTTTTCATTTGATGCTTGCGATGTAGATATCATATTATTCTAAAACTAGTAGTATATCCTAATCCAAAATTAATAATAATTACAGATGATTCAGAATATCGAGCGTGCAAGTAATTGCGTTGATCAGTTTCGTTCAACTACGACCGCTGTTCCGTAACACAGAACTTCGGTAACGCCGCTCATCACTTCGGTTGCATCGTAGCGGACACCAATAAGCGCATTTGCACCGATTGCTTGTCCGTGTTGAACCATTAGTTCAAATGCATCTTGCCTGGTTTTCTCGCACAGCTCGGTGAAGAGCGTAATATTTCCGCCGAAGATTGTTTGCAACCCCGCGCCGATTGTTCCGAAAACGGAACGTGAGCGTACAACAATTCCTTTCACAACTCCTAAATTTTTAACTACGCGGTAACCGTCCAAAGTAAATGTTGTGGTTATTAATGAATGGTCCATTTCAACTCCTCAATTATATTTTGTCCAATCGCTTCTTTTTTTGCATGGTTAACAGCGACTAACCTTCGTAATGATAATTCACATTCAGGTAAATATCAACTTTCTGATCAAGCAATTCACCTATCAGAATAATATTTTTTTCTTACTCTGCGTTTTTAGAATCAATTTTATTAT
>JAJYMU010000043.1 GCA_021786655.1 Bacteroidota bacterium | reverse complement strand
ATGGAAAAGATTTCGCGAAATTCAATAAAATACAGTTTCATTACTTCTAATCCTTAAAGGACGCACAAATATAATTTTATAATTTAAAATAAAAAAAGCGGTTTCACATTTTAATGGAACCGCTTCTTCAAAAATTTTATATCTTATTCACTGCTCACCTTATGCAGTTTTTGGAAATCCATCCCTTCGGGAATAGTTAAATGAATTTTCTTGTTCTCTCATGCTCGTGATCATGCTCTATTATACTTATTCAGAGCAAAGAAAAGATAGGATTAAGAACAAGAGCATGAGCAAGATTATGAGCCTGCCTCGACTTGCGCTGCCTCAATTCATCCATTGTGCTGAAGCGGGCTCGCCTCGTCCCGCCTTGCGTCGCCGCCCGCTTCGACTCATATCTTGCGAGGCGAGAAGGCGAGGCAGGTTCGACAAGTCTTGCGAGTCGAAGCGGGTCGGGCAAGGCGGGCATGAGTAAGATTTCACCTTCCTTTTGCGTAACGTAAGTTATTCATATCTCAGAGCATCGATTGGATCCAAGTTTGCAGCTTTGTATGCCGGGTATGTTCCAAATGTTACGCCGATTATTACGCAAAGCAAAACTCCGATCAGCACCCAATCAATAGGAATTACTGCAACTGCGTCCAAGAATGAACCGGCGAGATTGCCTGCGCCGATTCCAAGAACAATTCCGGCAAAGCCTCCAATCAGACATAAAACAATCGCCTCGGTAATAAACTGAATTAAGATATTTATTTTTTTCGCTCCAACAGCTTTTCTTATTCCTATCTCGCGTGTTCGCTCGGTTACGGAGACAAGCATGATGTTCATGATTCCCACACCGGCTGCTAGAAGTGCAATCGCAGCGATTACAATTGATCCGATCCTTACACCGGATGTAATTTGATTTATTTGAGTCAGAACCGATTCATTCGAGAAAATATCAAAGTTGTTATAGTCTCCCGGCTTAACTCCTCTAATAGTGCGGAAATATCCTTCGGCAGTTTCAATTAGATCGTTATACGATTCTTTGTCATGAGCCATCACAGTAATATTAATACTTCGCTCGCGTTTTCCGTAAAAACTTTGAAAAGTTGTGATCGGGACAATTGCAAAGTTGTCTTGGCTTTGCCCGAACATAGCTCCTTGCGGCTCAAGAACTCCTATCACTTTTAATTTGTGTCCGTCCATCGTAACAACATTGTTGACCGCGCTGTAATTTGGAAATAAATTTTTGGCTAAGTCAACGCCAAGCACTACATAGTTTTCGTATCTCTCAACATCGCGATCATTGAAAGAGCGGCCTTGGTCAGCAATCCATTTGTTGTTGGGAAAAGCTTCTGGAGTTGTACCCGCAATTTGAACATTCGGATTTGTCTCGCGGTTACCCACTTTTACTTGTTTACCAAATTGCCATTGTTCGGCACCAACGGATTTTGCTTCCGTTAACTTTTCTTTCAGACGATAATAATCTTCGAGTGTGATATCGGGACGATTGCGATACTTTGCGAATTCCGACGGACCGCCGGACTGTAGAACGGGAAATTTCTGAATTTGAAATGTGTTTTGACCGAGCATAGAAACTCCTTCTTCTATACTCGTCTGCAGCATCTCTATAACTGTACTAATGGCAATTATTGAAAAGATACCGACTATAATTCCCAAAATTGTTAACGCTGATCTTAATCTGTTTGTTCTTAGAGACGCTATTGCAACTTTCACGATCTCTAGAAATTCCATCACTCATACCTTAGTGCTTCTATCGGATCTAAGTTAGCCGCTTTGTACGCTGGGTAAGTACCAAATGTAACACCTATAAGAACACAGAGCATAACTCCGATCATTACCCAGTCCATTGGAATTACTGCCGCTGCTTTTAATAATGATCCGGCAAGATTACCGACAATTATACCGAGAATGATTCCAATTAGTCCGCCGGCTAGACTAAGAGTAACAGATTCAACTAAGAATTGAATCAAAATATTTCTTCTTCTTGCGCCAATAGCTTTTCTAATTCCGATTTCTCTCGTTCTCTCGGTAACCGAAACCAGCATGATGTTCATAATACCGACACCGGCTGCCAAAAGAGCAATCGCTGCAATTACGATAGAGCCAATCCTTACTCCTGACGTAATCTGATTGATTTGAGTAAGCATCTGCTCGTTGGAGCGGAAATCAAAATCGTTTTCTTCACCAGCTTTCAAATGACGGATAGTTCTGAAATATCCTTCCGAAACTTCCATCAAATCTTCATACGATTTTTTATCGCGAGATATAACTGTAATGTTAATGCTGTTGTTTCTCTTGCCGTAGAAACTTTGAAATGTTGTGATTGGGACGAGAGCAAAATTATCCTGGCTTTGTCCAAACACCGCACCTTGTTTTTCAAGAACACCTATAACCTTAAGCTTGTGTCCGTCCATTGTAACAACCTGATCAAGTGCGCTCGAATTCGGGAAAAGTGATTTTGCAACATCCTCTCCTAAGACAATATAATTTTCATATCTTTCAACATCTCTATCACTATAAGCACGACCATCATTAACAACCCACTTATTGTTAGGAAACGCTTCTGGAGTTGTTCCGGAGATCGGAA
>JAJYMU010000329.1 GCA_021786655.1 Bacteroidota bacterium | reverse complement strand
GCTGGTTTTGCCGGGCGACAGCGTGAGAATTTATTTCGAGTACGCAATGAAGATTCCGCTTTCTGTAAAGAGACTCGGTTACGCATCCGGACGGAATTTCTTTTTTGTCTCGCAGTGGTTCCCGAAAGTTGGTGTCTTCGAAAACGGAAAATGGATATGCAGTCAATATCACCCTTACTTAAACTTTTTTTCAGATTTTGGAAAATATTCTGTGCATATAAAAGTGCCGAAAAATTATATTGTTGCTGCAACCGGTGTTGAAACGGAAAATTCGGTCATTGGTCAATCGGCGGTATTCCATTTTACTCAAGCTGGTGTTCATGATTTTGTCTGGCTTGCAAGCGATGATATTCTCCATCGCAGCGAAGTTTACACGCGCAATGACGGATCTCAGATAGCAATCCAAGCTTTCGTTCAGCCGGAACGGGAAAAATATTTTTCAAGATATTTTGAAGCTGTAAAAAACAGTCTGAGATTTTTTGAGGATAACATCGGTATCTATCCTTATCAAAATGTTACGCTAGTAGATGTACCGCGTACATCGGCTGTCGGCGGAATGGAATACCCGACACTCTTTACCGTGAGCGCAGAACTTTTTTCTCCTAAAGGAACCGGCTGGCCGGAATATTTGGTCGCTCATGAATTCTCCCACCAATTTTATCAAGGGCTATTAGCCAATAACGAAGTTTACGAAGCATGGCTCGACGAAGGATTCGCATCGTATGTCTCTACAAAAATAATGTACAAATACTATCCGGAAATTTATGAGAATTTCAAAGTTGCTTCGTACGTGCCGGTTTACGGAATGAATTTCTTGTCGTATAAAGACATTCCGTTGCTCTACACGCTTGCGCAAATTCAAGTACCTGAAGGCGCGAGAAGCCTAAGCAGCTATTACAGAAATTTAAGGATTGGAACAATTGCAGATACATCGTACAAACTTCCCACCCGGCTTTCTTATGTGGTCGATTCATACAACAAACCGGAATTGATGCTGCATACTCTTGAAAGATATTTGGGACGCGAGAAGATGATGAAAATCTTGAAAGACTATTACGACGAATTCAAGTATCGACATCCGACGGCAAAAGATTTTATTTCCGTTGTTCAGAAAAATTCCAACGAAGATATGAATTGGTTCTTTGATGAATTCTACCGCTCGGCAAAAGTTTTTGATTATAAAGTCGGCTGGATTAGAAAAGTAGGAACAAACGATTACGACGTAATGCTAGAAAGACTAGCTGACGGTGTTTTTAAAAACGATGTTGCGCTTTACACCGATAAGGATACGCTTTATCAAAAGTGGGACGGTAAAGACCTCTGGCACATCATGCGGTTTCATACGCTTAACAAAGTGATTGGCGCCGAGATTGATCCCTTCAGAAAAAATTTGCTGGATATAAATTTTGCAAATAACTCTTACACCACGCATGAACAGATAGGCGCCTCGCTTTCGATTTCGATGCGATGGTTTTTCTGGATTCAAAATGCGCTAATGATTATAGGAAGCATCGGCTGATGTCGGCAATAAAACAAATACTGCTTCACGGAATACGCACAGTTTTCCATAACAAGAAGTTCATTACACTTTTCTGGGCGTTCAATGCAGTCTCAGCGCTGGTGCTTACCGGACCGATCTTCAGCGTTTTGATGGATGATCTAAGTAGGTCGATGATTAGTAACCGGCTGACGCACGGATTCGATTATCTGTGGTACATCCAGCTTAGAAATCTTTATGAAATTCAGTTCAGTCAGATTCCGCTGAATATTTATTTTGTTGTCGGCGTTTACACGTTGATCCAAACTTTTTTCCTGGGCGGATTGATTGCCGTCTTCAATACTCCGGAAAAGAATCACACCGTAGATTTCTTTTACGGGGGAGTGAAATATTTCTCCCGCTTCGTTAAGATTCTTTTGATCACGGTTCTGCTTTTTGCATTCGCTTTTATCACCACCGACTATCTTGGTGATCTGATCACGCTGATTTTCAAAAATTCGGAAAATGTTTTTCTAGATTTTATTCTGAAAGCTCTGCGCTACATCTTCCTCGTATTTTTTATCGGCGTGGTTACGCTGATTTCGGATTACACAAAGGTTTCACTTGCAGTAAAAGATAAGACGGACATTCTGAAAGAGCTATACTTTACGCTTGTATTTCTAAAAAATAATTTCAACAAGGTTTTTTTCATCTTTCTAATCGTTGCGGTAATCGGCGCGTTAGGTGTTGTTGTTTACAACATAATTGATAAAGTTATTCCGCGCACGCCGCTCTATTTTATGGTGCTCACCTTTTTTCTTCAGCAAATGTTAATTATCTTTCGATTGTTTGTTAGAATGCTTTTTTGTTCAACCGAGGTTAATTTATTTAAGGATTTAAGCGCAGACGTTGTTAAAGTCGATGCTTAGTTATGCATAATGGCAATAGTCCCAATTACTGTTTACGGAGATAAAATTTTACGGCAGAAAGCCAAACTGGTTAGTGCCGTAGATGATACACTCATCGAAAAAATTAAGAACATGCTTGATACGATGAGGAATGCAAATGGTGTCGGCATTGCAGCAAACCAGCTTGGCTATCGCGAGTCGGTGT
>JAJYMU010000326.1 GCA_021786655.1 Bacteroidota bacterium | reverse complement strand
TCCGATCTTGAAATTCAATTAAAACCTTTAAGCAGCGAGCAGATGGAAGAAGCTCAACAAGAGATTAGAAAAACACTCGCTTCGTTTGTTGGCGTTAATATCGGCGTTAATACTTTTTTAACCGAGCGAATGGAAGAAACGCTTTCCGGTTATACTTCTTCAGTCGTCTTAAATATTTATGGTAATGACCTTAACTCTTTGGATAATCTTGCGCAAGAAACTTCGCAGATACTTTCTAAAGTTCCGGGCGCGGTTGATGTGCAAATACAATCTCCTCCCGGAATGCCGCAGCTAACCGTACACTTGCGAAAGGATGATTTGCAGCGATGGGGATTCGATGCAAAAGATGTTCTCGATGCAGTGCAGACTGCGTATCAAGGGACAGATGTTGGGCAAGTCTACGATGGCAATCAAGTATTTACCGTGTCAACAATTTTAGATCCTAAGGACAGGAACTCTGTAAATAATGTTTCAAATCTTCTCTTGAAAAATTCTGACGGCGTTTATGTTAAGCTAAGCCAGCTTGCGGATGTGTATGAAGCTTCGGGAAGATATATTATTCTTCATAACGGCGCCAGGCGTGTGCAGACTATTACCTGCAATGTTAAAGGGACAGATGTCGTTTCATTTGTTAAAGATGCAAAGGAAAAAATAGAATCGTCTATTAAATTTCCGGAAGGAACTTATGTTGAGTTTGGCGGCACTGCTGCGGCTCAAGCGAAATCAAGAAGAGAATTGTTTATCTATTCCGCAATTGCCGGCGCCGGAATTATTTTACTACTTTTTATAGCGCTGAAGAATTTGAGAAATCTTTTTCTTGTCTTATCAAACTTACCTTTTGCTTTTGTCGGCGGAATAATTTCTATACTTTTATCCGGCGGACAAATGAGTCTTGGTTCAATGGTGGGCTTCATTACTTTGTTTGGAATAACAATGAGGAATTCGCTTATGTTAATTTCGCACTACGAACACTTGGTAAAATTTGAAAGCATGGAATGGAATTTCGAAACAGCAATATTAGGCGCTTCGGAAAGGCTTGTACCAATCTTAATGACAGCTTTGGTAACCGGTTTGGGATTACTTCCGTTAGCAATAGGAAGCGGCTCGGCAGGCAAAGAAATTGAAGGACCATTGGCAATTGTTATTCTTGGCGGACTTGCAACATCAACGTTATTAAATCTTCTTGTGCTGCCAACTCTATCATTACGTTTCGGAAGATTTACTAAAAATAGTGTTGATGAAGAAATATATTTATAACTGATGTTACGCACTTCCATAATCTTAATCTTGCCTACCGGCAGGCAGGCTCGTAATCGGGTTTTAAATCCGATTAAGATTATGAGCACGATTAAGAATTGTTTGTGTAACATGACTTTATAAGATAAATGCTTTCATCTTAATTTCATTTTCTGGTTTTATCTTGTAAAAAAGGTTTGAGAACTTATGCGCGTACTTTTAATTGAGGATGATAAGAAAATTGCCAGAGCACTGAGCAAAGGGTTAAAAGAAGAATCATATGCTGTTGACGTTGTAGACAATGGGATTACCGGCGAAGAATTTGCGAAGACAAACGAATACGACATTATAATTTTGGATATAATGCTTCCCAAACAGGACGGGTGGGTTACGTGCGCAAACCTACGGAAGGCAAAAGTTCTTACGCCAATTCTAATGCTAACCGCGCTGAATGATGTTGCGGATAAGATAAAAGGATTAGATCAAGGAGCGGACGATTACCTTGCAAAGCCATTTCACTTTGGAGAACTGCTTGCAAGAATCCGCGCGCTGATTCGGCGGCAAAGCCAGTCGCGCACCGCTTCCATCGAGCTCTATGATGTTAAACTTGATTTGAATACTCATACCGCGTATCGAAACAAAAAAGAAATTCAGCTTTCAACAAAAGAGTTTGCGCTTCTCGAACTCTTTATGATGAATCCCGAAAAAATTTTAAACCGCGATTTTATATCAGAACATTTATGGGATATGAATTTTGACCCGCGCAGCAATGTAATAGAGTCTTTCATAAAATTTCTCCGGCAAAAAATCGATAAGGATTTTGATAAGCCATTGATTCACACTATCCGGGGCGCCGGATATATTTTTAAGCAAAGGTAAGATATTGTTCTCTATCAAAACGAAAATAATTATCAGCTACACCGTTCTCTTTGGAATAATCCTGTCCGGTTTTTCATTTATAGTTTACCGGGATATTGAACAAACTTTGCTTGAACGATTAGATGCGAATCTTGATAAATATTGCGCGTCAATTAAAGAAAGAATTAACGCGTTAGCCGGCGAACAAACCGGAGAGAGCACAGGAGATTTTAACAACGACCCCGGGAACATATCGCATTCGGACTTCCGAAATATTCCACGGATGGATTTGCATGATGTGCGTCTCGCTGTTTATACGATTGAAGGGAAACTGGTAGTCGAAGATTCATTGCTTTCAAGTTACGGAAAACCGAACGGTAATAACTTAAAGGAATCCGAATTTCTAACAAGAAAAATTAACGGCAAAAATTATCGGTTGTTTCGCAGTCCCGTCCAGATCGAAGAAGACACATTATACACGGTTGAAATCGCGGCGTCGTTGGAGCAGATCGGAA
>JAJYMU010000111.1 GCA_021786655.1 Bacteroidota bacterium | reverse complement strand
TTGACCATGTCTCACAAGAGCGACGAAGCGATTCAATATTATAATCAGATTCTGAAAGTGGATCCGAAAAGAATTGATGTGCTGTTACAATTAACTTATGTCTATTTCAATAAAGGGGATTTGGCAAAAGCCGACGATTATACAAACAAAATTTTGAAGATCGACAAAAACAATCTCTTTGGACTTTATAACACCGGTGCTATTGCCCAGGCAAAGGGGGATAGCAAAAAGGCAAGAGCCACATGGCAAGATTTATCCAAAAGATATCCCAATAGCGAGGTTGGCAAACTTGCAGTCAGATCAATTCAGCAGCTTGATGCAATGGGTCCCGGTAAATAAAATTTCATTGTGAGAGCAAATTGTTTTATTAAAATATTCTGAGATGACTGTTCTTTTAGTCAGTGAATATTTTTGTGATATAAGATTTTGGAATTATCTCGAAGTAGCGGTTCCTTATCGTGATGTTTTTTGGTGCATGGCGCCAAATTTCTTTTCTATCTTCTTCACGTTGAACAAATTTATTCTTCCCACTGAACTTTGATCTATCTGCAGCGATAAAAAACGGTTTCTTGAACTCTTTACAAAGAATCGCCAGAGTTTTACTGCCGACTTTATTTATCACATCGCCGCTTTTTAGAACGACATCTGCACCGATAAGAACAGCGTCTGATTTATGAACGAACTCTGCCATCATTGATTCCGTTATCAGTTGAACTTTAATTCCAACTTTTGCTAAACTGGAAGCCATAATTCTTCCTTCCAGTTTCGGTCTGGATTCACAGACCATCACTTCTAAATTTCTTTTTTCCTTTCGAATCCTTTTAAGGAGTTCCAAGACGGTCCGGCTGTTGGAAATAGTTAGAATAATCTTATGTCGTTTGAAATAGGGAAGGGCATGAACAAATATTTTATTGTTCGATCTGGCTTTGCTTGAGCAGTTTGTAAAAAACTCGGGGGATAATTTCTTTCTGCGAATTAATTTGTCCAGCTCTAACAAGTACTTCTGAATATTTTCAAAAGATTGAAAATGTCTTTTCAGCATCGGAATTAATCTTTGAATGTCCTGAACATTTTCTTGTTTCTTCGAAAGGTAGTCGTTCAGCTTGAGCAGAAGTTCACCGCTTCCGGAAGTTTTATCGGAAAGAATTCTTTTCAGTGCGGCATCGCTAATGATTCCCATCAAATCATGCTATTATTTCTTAGCGCCGAATTGAAAACCCTTTATCGGTTCACGCAGCGTGAGAACGGGACACGGAGCTTTACGAACAACTTTTTCCGCCGTGCTGCCGAACAACATGTGCTCAACGCCGGTGTGACCGTGAGTTGCAATGATAATTAAGTCAACGTCTTTTTCAGCCGCAGTATCATTGATCTCCACAAAAGGTTTGCCGGTTTTAATTATGCATTCAACTTGCAACGCCGGATCAATGGAAGTTTTTGCTAGGTTGTTCAATTCTTCCTCGGCACGTTTGCTTAGATCAATATCGGTTGAAGGAATTGCAACCTGCCCCATGCTGAAATCTGCCGGATAAATAACCGGTTCTACAACATATATCAAATACATTTTAGCATTAAAATGTTTTGCAAATTGAACAGCATACTTCAATGCGTTCTTTGAATAGTCGGAAAAATCAATCGGCACTAAAATTTTTTTTATTCCGCTCATAACTTCCTCCTCACTTTTTTCGATTAATGTTGTAAAGAACAAAATAATCTTGATTCAAATTTCTTAACCGCGTTGCAATGATTTGAGAAATGCCGCGTAAAATATTTATGCCTTCCTTCGGAAACTTTTCCACAAATTCATCCAAGTCCGGCTTAAATATGACGGCAATTTGAGTTTCTTTCAAGGCAATTGCCGAAGCTGATCTTTTTTCTTCATCCAAGAGCGCAATTTCTCCGAAAAAATCTCCGCGATTTAGAAGAGCAAGATCAAAGCGGTGATGTTCTTCTTCTCGCGTAATTAAAACTTCGCCATCAACGATTATGTAGAGCCCGATGCCTGGATCGCCCTGGAAAAATATATGTTCGTTCGCAGCGTAAACTCGGTTGTGAATTACTTTGATGAGTAACTTTAAATGATGTGATTTCAAATTTTTGAACGGAGGCATTGATTTGAGTACTTCTTCGAGGTCGTTTTTTTCGGTTGGAGTTTTGAAAAGGTTCTGCCAAAAACTGCTCTTGATGATTACTTCAGGTTGGTTTTCCATTTTAACCTCTCATGCAAAGATTCCCGCTTCTGCAACTCGCCAAATTTTTTGACAAGAAAACTTATTCTCGTAAAGCGCGCGGCCGATTATGACCGAATCAATGTAGCCGCAGGCTTCTTTCTGCAATTTAATTAAATCGCTGTAATTTCCAATACCGCCGGAATGAGTTACCTTAGCTTCGGTAACAGTAGCAATTTTCTTCGACAACTCGATGTTTGGACCCGTTAACATTCCATTTGTAAGTACATCCGTAACAATAAATCTTTTTGCGCCGAGTTCTTTCAATTTTTTTGCGTAATCGCCGGCGTTTATTCCGGTATGCTCTTGTCTTCCTCGCGTTACCACTTCTTCATTTATTACGTCAATTGCGGCAACAACACGATTCGGTGTGAACTCATCTAAAA
>JAJYMU010000359.1 GCA_021786655.1 Bacteroidota bacterium | reverse complement strand
TCCCATTGTTAGATCAACTTCTTTTTCAAGATTAAACTCGCTTGCTGTACCTCTTCCGCCTTTGCCGATAACTCCAACTGCATGGGCATCGTCAATCAATGTGCGTGCGTTGTATTTTTTTGCAAGTGAAACTAAAGCCGGTAGATCTACAATTTCGCCACCGGTACTGAAGACGCCGTCGCTGACAATTAATTTTCCGGCATCAATCGGAAGTTTCTGTAAAACTCTTTCGAGATCAGCCATGTCGTTGTGTTTGTAGCGAATCAAATCAGCGGTAGCGCCTTTAGCCATCATTTGTCCGGCAACTATGCACGCATGGTTATCACGATCTGAAACCACGTACTCGCCGCGTTGAACCAATGTTGGTATTATGCCCTGTGCGGTTTGATAACCGGTTGAGAATAGGAGAACAGCTTCGACACCAAAAAATTGCGCTAATCTTTTTTCCAATTCAATATGAAGATCAAGAGTTCCGGTTAGATAACGTGAACCGGAACAACCGGTGCCGTATTTTTCAACGGCTTTGAGAGCAGCTTCTTTAACTTGCGGATGAGCGGTAAGTCCCAGATAATTATTCGATCCTGCCATAACCACCTTTCGTCCTTCAATCTGAACAACGGGTCCTTCATTTTCTTCGATTGGTCTGAAATACGGATAGAATCCCAACGCTTTAATATCGTCGGCTCGTGTGAAATCATAGCACTTTTTAAATAGGTCCAATATTCCTCCGGATTATTTTTCTAGAGATTAATTTTTTATTTTTGATTTAGCTGAATTATTCAAGAAGCTAAAATATTGTTGGTCAATATAAAGAAAATTCATTATTAATTAATAGAATCGGCATGAAAAATATCTCGATAGTTACGGGCGCATCTGGTTTTGTCGGAAGTCATTTAGTGGATAGATTACTCGCTGAAGGTCATCAAGTCAAATGTATTTTGCGTTCTACAAGTTCAAAACGCTGGCTGGAAAATAAACCCGTTGAAATTTTCGATTGCGGTTTGACAGATAAAGAAAAATTGAAGGAAGTGCTTAAAGATGCGGATTACCTTTTTCACATTGCCGGCGTCGTGAAATCAAAAAGTAAGGAAGGATATTATAACGGAAACGTTGAGACGACCAGGGCTTTACTTGACGTTCTATGCGAAGTGAATACAAAAATAAAACGGGTTGTAATTTCCAGCAGTATGACAGCATGCGGTCCATCGCTCGACGGAAATCCTTGTACCGAAAAAACTCCCGAACATCCCATCACAACATACGGCAGAAGTAAACTGGAACAGGAGCGCGTCGCTAAATCTTATATGGATAAACTGCCAATCACTATATTGAGATTGCATGCTGTTTACGGAGCGCGCGATACTGAGATTTACCAGGTGTTTAAAACCTACAAAATGGGTTTGATGACTTTGGTTGGCTTTAACGAAAAGAAATTAAATTTGATTCACGTTGATGATGTTGTCAACGGACTTTATCTGGCTGCAATTAATGAAAATGCAAACGGGCAGATTTATTTTCTTGCATCGGAAGAAATTTACACATGGCCTCAAGTAAGTGAGGCAATCTCGAAAGCATTTGGCAAGAAAGCTTTAACAATTCGATTTCCGCATTTTCTAGTTTATACTGTCGCTGCTGTCGCACAATTTTTTGCCGTGTTCAGTTCAAAAGCTGCAACTTTTAATTTGGAAAAGGCGAGAGACTTTGTCCAAGAGAATTGGACTTGCAGCGTTGGTAAAGCAGTTTCGGAATTAGGTTATCGTCAAAAGATTTCTTTGGAAGACGGAATTAAACGTTCAATCGATTGGTACCGTGAAGTGAAATGGCTGTGATGAATTGAGAATTGAAAATTCATAATTGCGAATTATGGAGCGAGAGTCATTCCCTTTCTGAATTTTTAATTCGCAATTCTCCATTTGCAATTCTCAATTATTTTTCGCTCCTTCTTTTATCCAAGTCTTTATTCCATCAATTTGATTTTTTGTCAACGGTGCATAACCGATTGGCGGCATTATGTTGCCGGATGTTCCTTCAATTCTCCAAACGAGTTTACTGTTCTGGGGATAACCGGGCGCAACTACTTGGTAATCGGCTGTCGTATTAGCCCACGTTGTCAAACTTAAACTACCAGCAGTCGTTTGATCATCGTGACATCCTGCATTTGCGCATTTGATAGTGAATACCGGTTGAATGTATTTAGCGAAACTTACATTGGTTGCCGGAATAATTATGTTGTCTAGAGCTTCGGCTGTGGTGGTATCCTTGCATGCAGAAATCGTTAAAGCTGCAACAAAAGTAACTGCCAACAAAATTTTCGAAATGTATTTTTTCATTTTACTCTTCTTATTTGCGCTGCAAAGATATTCCGCTTTGAGTTTTAATTCAATCCCAATGTTTTGTTACATTTTTTGCAGCTGGATAAAGTTCCTGTATATTAATTGACAAAGCCGCACGTGATTATTAGTTTTGTTTCGTAGAATTTGTCCGTTCAGCTTCAATTCTCACTTGGCAATTCTCAATTCTAAATTTGAAACGGGGCTATAGCTCAGCTGGGAGAGCGTCTGAATGGCATTCAGAAGGTCAGCGGTTCGATCCCGCTTAGCTCCACAATTTACCT